>JAOZPO010000140.1:0-2389 GCA_029932715.1 Halobacteria archaeon
GTAAATGATTACTATTTGGCCGCGGGGGACGCTCTCCGCTGCACCATCACGCAGACGTCATGCACTACTTTTATGCCGTTTCGAGAGCAAAAACGTATCGCCAGCTCGGATTCTGAGCCGGGCTGCATCCACACTCGCGTTATGCCCAATTCTTTGCATTCCTCAACTACCTTTTCTGTTACCGCTGGTGGGACTACGGTATCAACGACATCTGGCTTTTCAGGCAGTTCGCTCAGCGTGTGGTAGCATCTATCACCTAAGACTGCATCTATATTCGGATTCACGGCATAAACCACGTAACCCGCTTCTTTCAGGTCTTTGTATACCTGATGTCCATATTTAGCAGGGTTCTTTGAGACGCCGACAACTGCAAATACGTTCTGTTTCCGCAGGAAGTCGGTTATCAAGTTCGGATCCATTTTATAAGTTTTATAATTTGAGAACTATAAAAAATAGAGTGTCAACCATAAAGAAGTTGGCAACGTTCCTGACCTTATCCTCTGACTCAAAAGGATACCATAACTCATATTCACTTTTCCTCCATGGTCGCCCCGGAGAATTGTAAGGAGCAATAGTCTCTCATTTTCCTATATGCAATACAACTGTTCACACATCCAACTTGAATATCTTCTCCTCTTTACTCACATAAAACGGCACGTAGCCCTCGATAGACTGGTTAGTCCATAACCGGTAATAAATAGTCCGATTTGTGAGTTCGTTACGCCCGACCAATCGCCCATAATCATCAAAATACATCCTGATTGAATCATTACCGGGTGGCAGACGGTAACCCGAGGCATAACCCATTATGGGCGTCAGGAAAGCATCATACCAAAAAAGCATCAGATACACTTCCGAACTATTATGCTTCTGTTTGAGTGCACGAGCAATCTGCAAGTCCGGGTTCGTTGCCACGATGACCGCCGAAACCACTGTTACCGCCTCGTCAGGAAAGTACATCTGGTCAATTACGGGCCTACGTTTTGCGAAATACGCCAGTGAATTGCCGTAGTCCCACCAGTTGATAAATAGCGAATCCGCGGCTGTGTTGTTCCGGATATAGAAGCCAGATGGATAGCTCGATCTTTGAATTCTCGTGGAAACTGATTCTCAATCGTTTTTAGTGCGCGCCAAAAAGCGACAACAGTTAATAAGATTAGAAACAGAGAAAGAGCGTTGTGGAATACGAACCCTTTCATGGTGCGTAAGATTAGAATATGTGAGAGAGATGCAAGCACACCGGCAATGATTCCGGCAGGGTTATTAAACAGAGTCTTTGCAAACCAGTATATAACCAGCACGGTAGCAGCACCGAGTACGGGTGGCACCAGACCCTCAGCGATAATCATGCCTGGTTGCGAGAATTTGTAAGGGATGAGATCAATCAACCAGCCCACGAATGCAAGGAGATATGCCGTACCGGGCTGATACAGGGGTGCTGAACTGAACGGGTCAGGAACTGCCGGGTGACCGAAAGAATAAATATATTCTGCATGCCTTGCCATATAAGCATCGTTATCCCTCCCAGGTACCACCCATAAAGCGTATGGTAAACAATCCTGAATTTTACGCGATGAAGATAAACAGTAAGTTTGGAGTACGGGACAACCCCTCTTATCTCAATTTCGTTTCCGGATTCTATATCCAAAATAAACAATTTACTTTGGCGAATTAGAAGTTTGTGATTTCCATCTGCGTTAATCTGTGTTAATCTGTGTCCATAACAACCCAGGAGGGGACTTCGCGTTCTTGAGTTCTTTGCGCCGTGCCCAGCTTGTGCGGCATTCTTAATCTTCAATTCCAGCAAGCACGATAGCTTATGACTATTCATTTGGATTCAAGAATCCAGAGCAGGATACGCGAATATCTTATCTGCCGGGTATTCTATCCCTATGAACTCTTCCAGGAACTGCTTGTAAACCTGTGCTGGCTTTATATCAAGTTCCGGATAGAATATCTTTGCAAACAGGGACATAGCGAAAGGCTGCTCCATTCCATATATCGCACTATGCGGCACAACATAGACGTTATTATTCACAGTGGCATTGAGAGTATCCCATTCCTTCCCTACCAGCAGATCATCCCGTAGGCTCTGGGCTTCTGATTCGCTATCCCAGCCGTCAATATGGGCAACTTTCATTATTATTATGTCCGGGTTCTCACTCAAAACCCATTCCGCGCCCACCTTGGGATACTTGGCAGTCAAGTTGCCCGCGATGTTTATACCACCGCACATCGCGCATAGCTCATTATCTGTCGTTCCCGGACCGAAAGTAGGGATTCCACTTGTCAACCCTATTGCTTTGGTCTTTGTCATAACTCTGCTTTTGCGCTGCCACTGCGGGCATAACAGCCAGCAGCAAGGTGAGACAGGTAGTAATAAATAGCA
>JAOZPO010000140.1:2489-3923 GCA_029932715.1 Halobacteria archaeon
GCCACTGCGGGCATAACAGCCAGCAGCAAGGTGAGACAGGTAGTAATAAATAGCACCAGAATAAATAGACAGGGCAGCGTTCTATTTCCGTTCATTTACTTACGAGTTACCACCTCCCCTTCTCTCCCTTCTCCCGTCTCCCATCTCCCGTCTCCCGTCTCCCTTCTCCCCTTCTTCATGAATAGCAAAAGCGGGTACAGAAGCAATAATACCGTAACTGCTAATACCGCTTCGAACCCTGGAGTAGAAGAAGGCTTTGGAGAAGATGTGGGTATCTGCCGCACAGATACTTCTGTGCGCTTTATATCGCCTGTTGTGCCATTCAAAGCATCATACCAGATTCCACAGAATGTGCCTCTCTGCTCTAATGCGGGAGCACGCACGCTATATTTTAGCGCTGTATCGTTTATCACAACGAAGGCAACCTTTTGCCCTGATACGTAAATCCTGTTAGCAGGATGCGTGGTGCGAACAAATGTAAATCCATCAGGGATTGTCTCCACGACACCACCTATCTGGAACCCTGATAGGTTCAGTGTAACATCGAATATAGAATCAGGACCTGGGCTTGCCGCGGATAACGTGCGTGTAGCAGCCGGTACAATAGAATTAACGCATGGTGCGACTGCAAGCATAAATATTGATAACACGATCAGCGAAATCGTCTTATAATTTGTGTTCATAATCTTAGTTACTATGCCTGTGTCTATATAAATATATTCATGTTAGAGAGGAGAAGGCAAAGGCAAAAATAAAGTCAAATGAGAAATTTGAACAAAATAAAATCAACTATTGACACAGATTAACGCTGATTAACACGGAAAAAATTAAAGCCGTGTAAATCTGTGTAAATCCGTGTCGGAAATGTGTTGTTTTGTGATTATAAAAAAAACGAATGACCAGCGCAGTTACTTACTCACTTACTAACTCACAACGATTGCCCTGCGTATAAGTGAACCAAAACTATAACATTACTGTACTTTTTTTTAGCAATAGCATAAACATTTCTGTAGCTTATCAACAGCTTAATAAAGCTACTTAGCGAATTAAATAACGATAAGCAATGAATAATACAACAAACAGCATCTGCTCCTATAATCGCGGATTACAGTCGCCGCCAGCGGCTGGAGCAGACAGTGAGCGAACAAGTAAAGAACTCGATGACTGCGGAATCAATGAATATCACGAACAGTTCATGTCTAAAAAAAAATTAGGAGGTGATACGGAAAGAAAATGAACTTAAGAGAAAAGATAAGTCTAAAAGAAGACAATCGCGGTGTGTCGCCGGTTATCGGCGTGATCATGATGATAGCAATAGTAGTGATAATAGCGGCGGTGGTTGCTGCTTTCGCTTACGGTATTATCGGTGGTGTGAACAAAGCGCCCAGTACTGCTCTGGTCGTTGAGGGTGTCAGCCCTGGTGATGACATAGAC
>JAOZPO010000141.1 GCA_029932715.1 Halobacteria archaeon
TAGGCAGTGAACAGATAAATATTCGCATTTGGATCATGCTCCATTATCCTCCTGGTTGCTTCAACACCGTCCATCACCGGCATTCTCAGGTCCATAAGCACTAGATTCATTTTCTGGTCTTTATTTTCCAATTCGCTGTACATCTCAACTCCTTCTTCGCCGTTCATTGCTGAGTGCACGGTGAACGTGTACTTCTTGCTCCTCGCAAGGAAACGTGGCAATAACTTATGAATGTACTTCTCGTCATCCACAAGCAGGATGTTATAGTCGTCCATTTTTAATCATTGCATTGATCTTCATCATATAAATACTTTCCCATGTATGACAGCCGGTAACGAAAGAAAAAAAACTATTTAAAAGTGTATATATATCATCATGCATGGCATGGATGTGTGAAATGCTGTCAAAGAGATTGAGCAGAATAGAAGAGTCGGCAACCATAAGAATGGCGCACATAGCGAAGCAGTTGCAGGATAATGGTAAAGGAATCCTGAATTTCTCGCTTGGTGAGCCAGACTTCAAGACACCGGAGCATATATGCGAAGCGGCGAAGCAAGCGTTAGACATTGGATATACACATTATACAAGCAGTGCAGGCGTTGACGAGTTAAGGGAAGAGATAGCAAAGAAGATACACAAAGAGAATAAGCTGGATATTACTATGGAGAATGTAATAGTGACTCCGGGTGCGAAACAGGCGATATACGAGTTGATGATGAGTGTTTTGGATGAAGGAGACGAGGTAATTTTGCTTGACCCCGCGTGGGTTTCGTTTGAACAGGCGGTGAAATTAGCAGGTGGGTCACCCAAATGGGTTAAACGAGTAGAAGAAGCAGTGAAATACGAATCACTGGAAGCTGCAGTGTCTGATAACACGAAGATGCTAATATTAAACAGCCCGAATAATCCTGGCGGGTATGTGTTAAGCGAAAGGGAGCAGCGAGAAATTGCGGATTTCGCAATAGAGCATGACCTTATTGTGCTATCTGACGAGATATATGAGAAGATTTTATATGGACGAAAACACGTGAGCATTGCTTCTTTTGACGGTATGCAAGAGCGAACAGCAGTCATAAACGGGTTCTCAAAGGAGTATGCAATGACCGGCTGGCGAATTGGCTATGCCGTTGCACCCACGGAGATAACAAAAGGAATGCTAAAGATACAGCAGCATTCGGTGACTTGTGCACCATCAATTTCGCAATTCGCCGCCTTAGCAGGGCTTAGAAGTTCACAGAACTGTGTGCAGGAGATGGTGTCTGAATTCAAGAAGAGAAGGGATGTAATAGTGAAGAGACTGAACGATATGGGGCTGCAATGCGTGAATCCAGAAGGAGCGTTTTACGCCTTTATAAATACTTCGGGTCATGGTGGTGACGTGGAATTCACGGAACGGCTGCTAAAAGAGGCGTATATTGTTGTTACACCTGGTTCGGCATTTGGACTCGCGGGAAAGAATTATGTGAGATTATCGTTTGCCGCGTCTATGGAGAGCATTTTAGAGGGTATGGACAGGATAGAGAAACTCGTGTCTTATCTTAGATAAAGCGGAGAGTGTTTGAAAAATATTGATATAAATGGTAGACACATTTTTGCCGTTGGTACTACTCGTTGCCTTCTCCTTGTTTGGTGTGCTGTTAGGTACTATTACTGGACTTGTGCCCGGCTTCCACCCAAATAACGTCGCTCTTATCTTTCTCTCACTCTCACCCATGATATTATCAAAGCTGATTTTTTTGAACACTTTCGTGCCCTCTGAGACCATACTTGTCTTTGTAGCTTCGACAATACTCGCTGCATCAGTAGCTCATACATTTCTAAGCTTCATCCCTGCCACTTTCATTGGAGCTCCGGAAGGCGACACAGCACTATGTTTGCTCCCGGCACACAGTTTACTACTCGAGGGGCGAGCGTACGAAGCGACAGTTATTTCTGCAATAGGTAGTTTCAACGCGGTTATATTCTCGTTCCTTCTCTTTATACCATTCTATTTCATCTTCGCCGCGCCTTTGCATCTATACGAAATAATTCAAAACTATCTGCTATACATACTAATAGGCATATCAGCCCTGCTTATTCTCACCGAAAGTTTCAGCGAGCGAATGGACCCATACTTAGCTGTTCTACTTCCTTCCTTTGTCTTTTTGCTATCCGGTGCATTTGGCTATCTGGTACTAAACCTGCCGGTGAGCTCTTCTATTCTTTTTCCCGCACTTACTGGCTTATTCGGACTATCAACCATTTTGTATTCTCTGTTTTATACGCCGGAGATACCAGAGCAAATAATAGAGGAACCAGTGATAGAAAAAAGCGACATTCTAAAATCCGTTATATCCGGCTCGAGTTGTGGCGCGCTGGTTAGCTTCTTGCCCGGGATCACATCGGCACATGCAACAGTAATGGCAATGCTTGCAAGGAGAGCCAGAGAGTCAGAACAGGTAATTATGACCCTAAGCGGTGTTAATACCTCAAACGTGATTTTCTGTATGGCAACACTGTTTCTCATTTCACGAGCACGAAGTGGAACCACAATGGCAATAAGCCGTATCTTACCTGTTCAGCCATGGGTAGACATCGTTCCACCCTTAACTCTGATTTACTTGCTTATGGCTGTGTTAGTAGCAGCTCCCGTTTCCTTCTTCGTTACTAAGTACATGGGTAAGCAGTTTTCATTGGTGTTCGTGAAGATACCGTATCGTAAAATGCTCTGTGGTATCGTCATATTCCTTGCTGGGATTGTGCTTCTTTTAAACGGTGCTATTGGACTGCTGGTTCTGGGGGTAGGCACGTGTATAGGGCTAATACCCATTTATTTCGGCGTAAGACGTAGCAATTGCATGGGTGTCTTGCTACTGCCGATAATCGCGATGTTGTGGCAATTATACTGAATTTAAATTGACCCTACAATTGTTTTATCGTATTATGTAAAATGGGCTGAGTTACGGGTTAAAATCAATATGCAGGAATATATTTATTTGAATCAACTTTTATTGATAAAAATGATGATAAAATCCATCTTCCCGTTTATTGCAATAGGTTTCTTCATCCTGGCGCTGATATACCGTAGAAGAGAAGCGGCTGCTTCTGGCTGGGTTGTTTTCGCAGGCTACTGCTGTTTCGAGACCTGCGAGTGTTTCGTACAGGGCGATTACTTGTATACTACTTTTGACCTTCTGTTCCTTGCCTTCTCGCTCATTTTGGCTTATTTTTTAGCGACGACATGCGAAAAAGAGGAACTATTTTTTTCGCTGACAAGAATTGCACTGATAACTGCCGTCCTGTACTTTCCGTTATCCGAATTTTCGGCTCTCGGTGACATTCTCATTCATAGCACAACTAAAATCACTGCTGCTATACTGAACATTATCAAGCCCAATAGTGTCTATGTTGGCTATCCCTACATATATTCTACATCCAGTTCTTACGATGTGGAAATAATCCTGGCTTGCACTGCGATAGAAAGTATGGCTCTTTTTACTGGTCTCATTTTTGGCGTAAACGCACCACTGAGGCGTAAATTAAAAGCATTTATCGCCTCTGTACCGGTTATATATGGATTGAACATATTCAGAAATGTGTTCGTTATAACGGCATATTTCGAGCAGTGGTTTGCTTCTGCGCGCTGGCAATGGTTATTACATGGCTTTATTAGACCACCACCAGCGCAAAGCTTTGACATCGCCCATAGCGTATTAGCGAGAATGGGTTCAACGATTATATTGATTATCATTGCATACGCGGTGTTTGCAATACTACCGGAGGTACTGGACTTGATAGAGGATTTGTCTCACGCTATCCGCAGAAAATACAGGGATTTGACACGATAAGACTTGATGCTTATATTTACGCCATAACGAAATGAAACAGTAGACCTAATAGGAAACATCAAGAAA
>JAOZPO010000142.1 GCA_029932715.1 Halobacteria archaeon
ATTTTGTCCATTTGCTCAGATTTATCCGTGAAAAGGTGTCAATAGAAGGATTCTGCACGATAGAAAACGAGGATACGCCAGGCATTTCGACACTTTCTACGACCCTATTTGTGGCATCCTCATCGATTTCAGGTTTTTTCCTATCAACCACAGCCCGGGAATACAACACTCGCAAATACCGCCCTCAAGATGATAAAAGAGCTTATAAGCGAAGTGAAGCCGGAATCAGTGAGGATGATCCTGGATGCAGGTGGTTGCAAGGGCTCAGTTATCGCGAGATTAAGTAAAATAGAGAAGCTTTCGTTTCTGGTAAGGGGAAAGAGGCAGCGTAATCTGGTAAAACAGTGGGAAAATGTTTCAAAAAGCGAATACAAAGAGTATACTGACCCTGGAAAAGATAATATCCACAGGGATAAGAAAGAATGGGAAGGCACGAATGTCTTAGAATACATTGAAGAGACCCATAAATTTATCAAATGAACTCTATGGCAGAATATTAACAGGGGCACAGAATGTTATAGACATAGATGACAAATCGAATACCTGTTATTTCAAGCACTTAATGAAGTGTTAGAGACAATAACAGATAAAAAGACAAGAGAGACGGTTAAAGGTCTGGTTATCGGTAATATTAAAGCAAGAGCAAATAAATATTTTTATCATGAAGGTGGAAGTGGAAACGTGGATGAGAAAGGCATTTGAAGCGAGTAGAGAAGAGTTCTTAGCGCTAATTGAAGAAGTAAAAGGCATATTGGAAACGGAGAAAGCATCAAGAGAAGAAAGCGGCCTGGTTCGCATATCTCCCCGGGCAATTAAGAGTGTTATAGTTGTAGGCGACATACACGGCGATATAAAAAGCCTTATTCATGTATTAAAAGATGTTGAAGTCTTAAATGCGGACAGAATAGTTTTCCTTGGCGATTATGGCGATCGAGGTACGGAAAGCGTTGAGGTCTACTATGTCGTTCTGAAGTTAAAAGCAATAGCAGGTGATAAGGTGGTATTGCTAAGGGGAAATCACGAAGGACCGCCAGATATGCCGGTTATACCCCATGACCTGCCTTCTTTGTTTAAGAAGCGATTTGGAGTAGAGGGAGCAAAGGCGTATAATCAAATAAAGGAGCTCTGGGAGTATTTACCTTATGCCGTATTAGTAGAAGGCAGATACGTAATGTTACACGGGGGCTTACCGGTAAATGCCACTTCTATTGCTGATATTGCTTATGCACACGAATCACCATCATCGAGTAATTTAGAGGAGATACTGTGGAGCGATCCGGTAGAGGGCGAAGGCGAATTCCTCTCGATGCGAGGTGAGGGTAGATTGTTTGGCGAGGACGTAACAGAGCGAGTTTTAAGGGCTGTGGGTGTGAAGACGCTAATAAGAAGTCATGAGCCTTGCGAAGGCATGGAAGTGCGACAAAGGGGGAAGGTTCTAACACTGTTTTCAAGAAAAGGGGCACCGTACTTTAACAGCCACGCAGCATACCTGATTCTGGGGGAAGCCGAGTTAAAAACAGCAAAAGACGCGGGGATGCTGGCAAGAACTGCTGTGAGAATGTGGTAGGTACTCAATCCAGCGCTATACTGGTCTTTTCCGTATCTACTTCTTTCTTCTTCAGCTTCACGCTGAGCACACCGTTTTTATACGTTGCCTTTGCTGTTTTCGGCTGCACCGGCGTGTCGAAAAGTATCTCTTTGTAGAACCTGATCTCGTTCTCTGTTTTTATCTCCAGCGAGTTCTCTGTTGCATGCAATTTCACGTCCTTCTTCTCAACACCGGGCAATTCTGCTACAACTTCGTAACAGTCCTTCTGCTCGATTACATCTATTAAAGGCTCGCGGTCTCCACCTGGAACTGGCTCCATTCGGTTGTACGAGGGTCTTATATTGCCAAATTCCTTTATCTCCGGCTCTTTACCCGGCTCCTTTGTATATGAGAACCCATAAATGAAAGGACCATATCGCTTCACCTTTCCCTCCGGGACCTCTCCTCTCGTTATAAACTCCTTGTACTCTCCTGGCAATTCCTCTTCTAATCCTTTTATCATATCTTCAAAAGGGGCTCGTAACCACTCTTCTGCATCATGCTGCTCTTGCCTCTTCCGTATTCCCGGCGAGTCATCATCGAATGGCAACCCGCTCATCTCCTCTGCTATCAGCTCCATATACCGCTCTATAAGATCAAATATAGAGTGCCTCTTTCTTCTTTCCATATAATAATTTTCTACTTCCAGAGTATAAAAAGCTTATAATGCTTACTCTTCACAGTCCACACCCACTATTTTTACTGCTGGTTCGCCCTTTATTTGTGATACAATCTGCATCAATTCGTCCATCTGCTGCGTGCTGCCTTCTGCGCATAGCACGACAGAGCCTTCTCCACCATCTACACCGCCCGCACTTATAGGGAATGCGTTAGTTGCACCCAATATAATTAGCGCTTCTACTTCGGTTATTACATTACCGTGCACCGGCATTAACCCTACGGCTCTACCAGTAGACTTGTAGAACAGCTCTTTTCCTACTTGCCTTGCAGCTTCTACGATAGGATATGGTATGGTTTTTTCGATGCCCATGGGAATCACGAAATTCACGCCTCTCGCCATGACGGTTCCCAATGCTGTGCCTATCGTGCCACCGGCAGGATGAGCTAAGAGTATACCCGCAGTTCCGGTTCCATCCAGAGCATTTGCACCTTTTATGAACACATCTTTGGCTGATAAACCCTCTATTGCTTTTTCTATACTCTCCTCACTTATCTTTCCGTCTTTTAATATTATGTCCGTTTCACGCTCCTCTTTCGGCACGATGCAAGTACCCTTGTCGGTTATGACTCCCGCTGCGTATCTCTGTTTATCTACTGTTCGAGTTTCCGTATCGGACAGCGCAGCCAGAATCTCCTCTGCAACATAAGCGTTTGTAGTTCCCAGACCTATTACGATAGTCCCATGCTTCAATGCTCGCTGCACTTCTTCCAAATTCCTTACGCCCTTTGCGATCAACCGCTTCGATTCCGAAGGCGTAAGCGTTATCAATATTCTCTTCTCTTCCATTGTCATATCATTCACCACTTAGTAAGTTGTGTGTACGATTATTATACTTATATTTTCAATTCCAATACTTCATTTTTTACATTATACTCATCGGACAGAATTTTTACAATGCCTTTTGCACTGTCTAATTTCAGTTAGTTTCTTTTTATATATGAATGCTCCATCAACCCACATTATTTGATGGTTTTTGGTGTACTTCCTGAGCTATTCACTGCCTATGCATAGATAAAACGTGCGTATATCACAAAAAATACGGTCATCCGGCGAAAGCAGCAGGGGGTAAAGAACAAATATCTTCCTGCTGTCCACCGATGCGACACTGGTTTCTATAAGCTTCAACGCTTTCAACCACTGGAGAATCGGTTTGTACGATTTTCTCAGCTCTGTTACTGAATATCTCTCCACATCTCGTGAAAGTGTCTAAATGCCTGGCGTATCCTCGTTTTCTATCGTACAGAATCCTTCTATTGACACCTTTTCACGGATAAATCTGAGCAAATGGACAAAATAGACGTCTAAATCAGCACCGATTTTATTTTGGATTGTCAATGCCCAGCTTCACTGCCAAAAAGATGGCGAGTTCTAAGAAGAACCGCAATCCGCCGAATTTGTATCTGTCATAACTAAAATCATCCAAATCCTCCTCCGAAAAGGAGAAGAAGTCCGTGATCTCTTCTTCCATCTTATTCGTCCCCAAAAATCAAATTATATTAGCAAAACGCTATATATAAACAATCCCCATGGAAAATATTTATGGAAATGAGATTATGTGTTCAACAAAAAGAGACCAAGTGAAATTTTAAAG
>JAOZPO010000143.1 GCA_029932715.1 Halobacteria archaeon
ATACATCCTTATACGCTTCATTACGCCACGGGTCACGCAGTGATAACGAAACTAATGGGTAATATAGAGCACGTAGAGTTTTTAGGTATGGAGGGTTCCGCGGACCTTTTTATCGTCGCACCATGCACTGCAAACACGTTAAATAAAATCGCTACGGGCGTGTCGGACACTACGGTGACAGCATTTGCAACCACTGCCTTCGGGTCTGATATACCGATTATCGTAGTGCCGGCAATGCATGAAACCATATACAAGAGCCCTGTGCTTGTAGAGAACCTCGATAAGCTGAAAAGGCTTGGTGTAAGCGTCGTAGGGCCTAAGATAGAGGAGGGGCTTGCTAAGATCGTATCAACCGAGGATATTGTTCTTAGCGTTGAACGTGCGCTCTCGCCACAGAAGCTTCTGGGAAGACGCATCCTCATTACCGGAGGCGCTACCAGCGAGCCGATAGACCCGATAAGGATTTTAACAAACCGAAGTTCAGGACGAACAGGGGTTGAACTAGCAAAAGCGGCTTATAGGCAAGCTGCGGATGTCACGCTTGTACACAATAAAGCGTTGAATCTAATAGCAATAGAGGAAAATCGGGTGCAAACAGCGCAAGAAATGATTGATGTCTGCATTAATGAACTCCGCAAGGCTAATGAGAACGGTAAAGGCTACGATGCGCTTATATCCTCGGCTGCAATATCTGATTTTACCGCTAAGCCGTTAGATACGAAAATACCGTCCGGAGGCGAGCTCCATCTACTGCTCGTGCCCACACCAAAGCTGATAGAAGAAGTACGAAAACAATTCCCGGAACTCGTTATCGTGGGCTTCAAAGCGGAGACAAACGTTTCTGATGGGGAACTGATAGAAAGAGCGCGGGAAAAGCAACAGGCATACAACCTTGCGATGGTAGTTGCAAATGACCTTGGCACTGGTGGGATGGGAACAGAAGATAACGATGTGTTCATACTAAGCGCAGGCACGGCGGATATAAAGCATGTAAAAGGCATGAAGCAGGTGATTGCCGATGCGATAGTGGAGGAGATGGCAAAAATCTTTTGACTTTATCACAGGACCCAACCTATAACCCGGACAGGCTTTTTTATATATCGCGTCAGTACCTCTATATTCTTCTCCTCCAGTGTGGCAAGCACAACGGTTGAAGGGCCCGCGGATTTGTCTATATCCTGCCCGGGATTATACTTATATCTCGCCTGCATCAATTCTAAACTCCCCTTTATCCCTGCGTGACCCACGGGTATGATTTCATGTACAAAAGCCATCTTCGCAAGTCGCTGCACGTCCTCTACCATCACAATAGTTTGAGCAGTTAGCACTTCTTTGCCCACCTTTGGATCGCCTATTGCAATAATAATATCATTCTTCATTGAGTTCCCTATCTTTAGCTCTCTTTCTATGCATATACCCAGTGCGGTAATTCCTATGCCCGTCTGGCTTGTCTCGATGTTCTCTTCGGTATGCCCTTCCAATATATCCAGTGATTGTATTTTATGCGCTTCTTCTCGCACTCCCTGGAATATTAGAGCGCCGGTGGGGAAGAATTCCACGCTCAGGTTGACAACTAAACCAACCGGCTGTGCACCCGAAGACAGAGCCTTTATAAGCACTGTTCGTGCCATCAACTGTCCCAGGAGTTTACCATCAAGATTGACACTATCTCCTCTCTTCGGGCCTATCCCGCCGGAGGAAGAATTTGCAAGCACGAATACACGTCCATTTGCAAGCCGCATAATCACAAGATCGCCCCATTTAGTGCTTGAAACGGTATCTGGTGCTATTTTCAGGCTCCTCAGGTCTATAAACCCGCCTATATTCTCTAATATCTGGAAATAAATCGTCAATGCGTGTCTTATCACTTCTGACCGTGTGGTACCACTCTTAGCAGCGAGTGCATCGAGTTTCTTTAACTTCACTTCCGGTAATCTGATGTTTACTGGTTCCATACATAATATTGCTTTCTGCTATACACCGATTTTATGGGTCTTATCAGGGCTAATATAAATAGTTAGTTAATAAGTACCCTAAATAAACGGCTTAAGAGCACGCTTTATTTTTCGCGTTACTTCTTCGCTTGGGATCATCTCATCATTTTCTATCTTACGTAACACGGATTGTTTCTCCTTTATCTTCTTTGCCAGTTCGTCCTGCTTTAACCCTGCTTTCTCTCTCGCAACTCTTACTTTCCTTCCATAATCCACATCGAATCCCTGCTCCTCTTCTATCTCATGGTCCATCTGCTCATATATTTTCGCCTTCGTCTCTCTCGAGTGCCATATTTTCGCCTTCTTTCCTTCCTCTTCTACAACAACTGTACCATACCGTGCACAGGCGTCACACACTCTTAGCTTTGTGGTGCCTATTGATACGTAGTGTGCTTTTCCCCGTATCTCTGCACCACATATCTCACACTCAGCCATTTCCGTTCATTTTTATATATATATATCTAAGTAGTAAATATTGATGTTAAGATGAAATCAGGCAGCAGCGGTGCTATGAGCGACGATTATTTCAGATTCATGCAGGACAAGATGAAGCAGTTAGAAGATACGAATAACATGCTCAGGGAAAAACTTGTGACGATAGAGCGAGAATGGCACTATTATCAGGATATGCGAGTTCGATACGAGAGAAAGATAAGGGACTTAAATTCAGAATTGGATAAGTTACGAACCCCGCCGTTGATCATTGGGACCATTATAAACAAAATAGACGATAAAAGAATGGTGGTACAGAGCAGTACGGGGCCAAAATTCGTTGTGTCTTATTCGTCGCAGTTTATAGACGCAAGTGAAGCCGTCCCGGGCGCTCAGGTTGGTCTGAATCAGCAGTCACTGGCTGTGGTAAATGTGCTTCCCTCTGCAAAAGACCCTTCTGTACACGGTATGGAAGTAATAGAAAGTCCGAATGTGGATTATAGTATGATAGGGGGGTTATCTGAGCAGATAGAGGAGATAAGGGAAGTGGTTGAGCTGCCATTAGTAGCACCAGAGCGGTTTGAGCGGGTGGGTGTGGAGCCACCCAAAGGTATTCTTTTGACTGGCTTGCCGGGCACGGGAAAGACATTGCTCGCGAAAGCAGTTGCAAACAGCACATCCGCTACATTTATACGAATCGTTGGCTCAGAATTAGTGCAGAAATATATAGGTGAGGGTGCAAGAATAGTGCGGGAGTTATTTTCGCTGGCTAAGGAGAAAGCGCCATCCATATTGTTTATTGACGAATTGGATGCAATCGCAGCACGACGGGTAGAAGACGGTACTTCGGGGGAGCGAGAAGTGCAGCGGACAATGCTGCAGCTATTAGCTGAGATAGACGGTTTTAATCCCAGGGGAAACGTTCGAATAATAGGTGCTACTAACCGCCCCGATATCCTTGACTCCGCATTACTCCGTCCCGGAAGGTTCGATCGTATTATAGATACGCCGCTACCAGATACAGAGGCAAGGAAGGAGATATTCAGGATACACACAACAAAGATGAAACTGAAGAAGAACATGGAGTTAGACAATTTAGCGGCACTCACAGCGAATGCCACAGGTGCTGACATAAAAGCAATAGCAACCGAAGCGGGAATGTTGGCGGTAAAAGGCAACAAGAAAGCGGTAGGTATGGAAGAATTTGATATAGCAATAAGGAAGATGATGGGCGATGAGCATAGAAAGTACATAAATATGAAGGAGATGGGGGTAATGTTCGCGTAGCAAACGGACTCGTGGTTATCGCCTCTTCCAGTAGTGCACTGTTCTTAAACCGATGCCCTATTTGGCTTTCTAATTCCGTGATGTTCTCCTTTATAACTTTGGTTTCCGTTTCCATCCTTACAACTTATTTTACACCCATATTAGA
>JAOZPO010000144.1:0-1172 GCA_029932715.1 Halobacteria archaeon
GGGCGAATCTGGAAACTGAGATGGACAATTACACACTAAGTATTGATAACGTAAATGGTGTAGACATCGCAGCATTGAACACATCCACCATAACAAATCTTACGGCAGAGGCAACGCATGTAGTATTACTTAATGTGTCGGATACGTCTGCAGGAACCTTTACCGTGAATGTTACAGTTGAATCACAGACAGACACAAGTGTGAGGGACATAGTTTCAACAATAACAAATGTGGAAGTACCAACACCAACACCAACACCAACACCAACACCAAGTCCCAGACGTCATGGCGGCGGTGGCGGTGGCGGCGGCGGTGCCGCGGACACGGACGGCGACGCCTACAGTGACATACAGGAGATAATTCTGGGAACCGACCCTGAAGATCCATGCGATCCTGATCCCAACTGTGTCGCATGCTTAGCATTAACAGAAGCGGAACAGCCGAAACTTACTGGAAAGCCACCAGCAGCACCAACACCGAAAACATCGGTAGCACCAGCAACGCCAGCACCAGCAACGCCAACAGCAGCGCCAACAACGCCAAAGCCGAAACCAACACCAGGCTTCGCAGCGTTATTCGCAATTGCAGGTCTGTTAGCAGTTGCATATCTGATACTGAGAAGGAAGAAGTAACGACAAGAACATTTAACAAGTTTTTGGGGAATGTTTTTTTTAATTCCCCCTTTTTATTTATTTTTACAGGATACTTTTTAGAAGAGTGGTAATGTCAGATTATAGCGCTAAAGAAATGAAAAGAGTAACAATTATTGCAAAAGGAGAAGTGCAGCGTGTAGGATACAGAGACGCCGTGGCGAAGATAGCACGAAAGTTGAATATAACCGGTTTTGTTGAGAATTTAAAGCCTTATGACGTTAGAATCATTGCCGAAGGTGATGATGTGAGTATAGATAAATTCATCGAGCGAATAAAGATAAATAAATTCCCGATAGATGTGGAAAGCGCAGAAGTTAGTTTTGATGCTTTTACCGGTAAATACGAATATTTTGAGATAAAAACCGGCATGTGGCAAGAAGAATTGCTGGAACGCTTCGATACCGCTGGGACTTTGCTGTATAAATGCGTGGAGTTAGGCGAGAAATCAGTCGCTTTAGGTGTGAAGTCCGTGGAACTAGGTGAGAAGAATATTGAGCTCACCGAACGGTCCGTGGAACT
>JAOZPO010000144.1:1272-3853 GCA_029932715.1 Halobacteria archaeon
GTCCGTGGAACTAGGTGAGAAGAATATTGAGCTCACCGAACGGTCCGTGGAACTTGGTGAGAGATCACTCGCTTTAGGCGAAGAATCCGTAAGCATTGGGGAAAAGATGCTTGAAAAGCAGGAAGCGACAATTGAAGCGATAGATCGAACAAAAGAGGGGGTTGTTACGGAGATACGAGATTTAAGAGAAGACCTGAAGTCATACATGGAGAACAAGTTTGCTAAAATAGAGCATGAAATAGTAGAGATAAAAGCAAAAATCTGGATGGTTTAATGTCTTGTTAGCAATCACTTTTAGAAAAAGTGTTGTTACATTACATCCGGCGCTTCTATACCCAATACGTCCAGCACGTCACCTAATACCGTCTTTGTGCAGTAAACGAGCTGCAATCGCGCTCCCCTTAGTTCTTGCTCCGCATTCAATACCGGGCAGTATTTATAAAACGCATTAAACATCTCTGCAAGTTCTCGCGCGTATTTAGCTACTAAATGCAGCTTCAATTCCAATGCCGCCGTCTGTACGACATACTCGAACTTAGCCAGCTTCTTTATCAAATCCTTCTCGCTTTCTTCACGCAATGCTGTGTTGTATTCATCATCATAGTCATCAGTAAATAAACCCTCAGCAGCGCGTAATATACTGCAAGCACGTGCATAGGAATACTGAATGAACGGTGCACCCTTCTTCTCTATGTCCAGTGCATCTTCAAAGACGAACACTATATGCTTCTCTGGTGAGACCTTCACCATATCGTATCGCAATGCGCCTATACCCACTTTCCGCGCTATCGCTCGTTTCCTGTCTTCCTCCAGGTCTGCCCGTCTCTTAGCCACTTCTTCATACGCACGCGCCTCTATTTTCGATATTAATTCATCTGCTGAGATGTACCTGCCGGCACGTGTGGATACAGAACCGGTAGGCAGGGAAACGAACGCGAAGATAACGAATTCCGGGGCTCTTACACCCATCAACTCCAGCGCTTTTGTCAATTGCTTCGATACTAACTCGTGGTCTTTTCCAAATACGTCTATCAGCCTATCACATCTACTGCTCTTCCAGCGATGATAAGCCAGGTCCCTGGTGGTGTACAGCAATGTACCGTCGGTCCTTCGTATCACCAGCTCCTTATCTATACCATCCAGATGCAGTAGAAGCGCAGCACCATCCCGTCGTTTGATGTTACCCTTCTGCACCAGCTCTTCTACTACCGCTTCTACTGCACCTTCTCGCACAAATTCGCTCTCGAATACGAACAGATCATGATGTATGTTCAACCGTTCCAGAGTCGCTTTAATACCCGAAAGGCTCGCGTTTACCACTGTTTCATATCGCTTCACTACCGCCTCATCGCCCGATTCGTAAGCGCCCATCAGGTCTTCTATTTCACGCTGATAAGCTTCGTGCTCCTCTACCATTCGGTTTGCTGCTATATAAACGTCAACAACTGCATGGTCTGCCTTTTTCGCTGTTGCAATCTCCATCCTTTCCGCACCCCAGACCACAACCGCAATCTGCCGCCCCATGTCATTCACGTAATATTGCGTCTCTACCTCGTAACCCGCACGCTTCAATATACGCGCTAAGCCGTCGCCGATAATGGCATTCCTGAGATGTCCTATGTGAAGCGGCCCATCAGGATTCGCAGAGGTGTGTTCGATAATTATCTTGCCTTCTTTCTTCTTTGCTGTTATCCCCTCTTTTATACGCTGCAGTGCTTTATGCAAGTATACATCGTTCACGAAGAAGTTGATATAGGGACCGTCAGCAACGGCATTCGATATTAACGTGTCTTCGGCTGGTATCTTGATATACTTTACGATTTCATCTGCTATGCTTTTCGGCGATCTCTTGTACTTACTGGCTAAAGAGAAGGCAATGCGGGACGAGATATCCGCATGCTCGCTCTCGGTTAACTCCATGCCTTCCGAGTCATACGATGCCAGTGCTTCTTCCAGTACGTGCTCAACTTCGTTTCTGAATTCTATAAACATCTGCAATCACATACATTTGATATACTCTCAACAACACTTATAACAAATGTTTGTTTATGCTTACTTTTGTCGGTCTTGGACTGTACGATGAGAAGGATATAACCGTAAAGGGGTTAGAAGCGATAAGAGCAGCAGATGTCGTTTACGCCGAGTTTTACACTTCGCCTTTGGGTGGCAAAACGATACAGAAGCTGCAGGAGACTTATGGCACGCGTATTTTCGTGTTAACCCGTAGCGATTTGGAGGACCATGCGGAAGAAGGTATTTTGTCGCTTGCGAAGACGCAAAAGGTGGTGTTGCTCTGTGGTGGCGATGCGATGATTGCAACCACGCACGTTGATTTGCGGCTTAGAGCAATGGATATGGGAATACAGACAGGGCTAATACACGCACCTTCTATATCATCCGCAGTTGCCGGACTATGCGGGCTTCAGAGCTATAAATTTGGTAAATCCGCAACGGTCGCACCAGCATACAAAGCTGCTGCCATCTCTGAGGTGCCTTACTATACGGTACTGGCGAACAAGGAGCGTGGGTTGCATACCCTGCTCTATCTTGACATTGATATGAGTATACGCGATGCGTTACG
>JAOZPO010000015.1 GCA_029932715.1 Halobacteria archaeon
TAGATAATCTGGTTAAAGGTGGTTCCGGGCAGGCGATCCAGAATATGAACGTGATGTTCGGGCTGGATGAAGCGGAAGGTTTGTGGTTCCCAGGGTTGGTGCCGTGAATATGGAGATGCTGGGCTGGATTGTAGCTGTAATTCTTTTTGGTTATCTTATATCAAATATAAAAGAGGACATAAACGCATGCAGGTCTTACATGCTGTGTGGAATGAAAATAGACTTTATCTCTGGGCTGAATCTTCCACTCTGCCATTAGTAGCATCTCGTGGTCGCCCACAAAGAAGCCCGGGGCAAGAAAGCATCCTTTTGCGCTTCATGGGGATGTGCTAAGACAAGTTATCAGGGACATATCTCAAGAACAGTTATCTCTAAAGCCGAAAGCGGAAATCATACTCCTGCCTTCGACGCAAAAAGGTCCTCTGCCATCACCGTGGTTAATACGAGAAGAGGATTACAGCGCGGAGAAAGCAACCAGGTTAGTGGGCTGGAACATAGAGACCCTTGACGATTTATATTTAGCATTCTTACTTGGGCTGCCGGAGCATCCGCCACGTGAGTTTGCTTTTAGTAGTTCACTCCGTTTCTGTTATCACCCGCAGACATGGTCCTGAGTTTTATCAATCGAACCGCTGACGATTTTATACGCAAAACTTTAGCTTCCTCTGCGTTACTCCCACCTCGTCGTGGTCGCCATCCTATACCTTTACCGGAACAATTGCTTCACGCTCTATCTACTGATAGTCCTGCTCTTGTGGCGTCAGCAGAAGCTTTAGACGACTTTTACCACCAGATACAGGCATGGCTCGCTCAACTTCAGCCTGCTGTTTCGGATGCTCCGTTTCGCACTTGTTTTCGCATTGACGCACCCACAAACGCAGAAGAAGAAGATAAAGACTGGCATGTTCGTTTTATGCTCCAGGCAAAAGATGACCGGAGTTTATTGATACCCGCAGAGGATGTATGGAATACAAGATCAAACACGCTTACTTTCCTCAAACGCCGGTTTGAAAATCCACAGGAGCAATTACTTGCTGACCTCGGTAAAGCATCGCATGTTTATCCAGCTATTGAAACGAGTTTGGAAACGGCACGTCCAGTATCGCTGGATCTGAACACAGAGGATGTGGAAGCAGCTATTGCGTTTTTCAAAAAGAAGCAGAGCAGTATGAATCTGGGCGAGGCGATGCAGCTTGGTTTGGGTGCAGATACCGGATATCTGGAACCAGAAGTTGGACTTCCCGTAGTAGAAGTAGAGACAGAAGGCTGGCTTGAAGATATGCTGAGCCGTCTCTCTGGAGAGCGGCTTAAGGTAACACCCATTAAGACACCGGGAACATTCAAAGGTAAGCTGCGACCTTATCAGGTAAGAGGCGTATCATGGCTTGCATACCTCAGTAGATTCGGACTTGGCGCCTGTCTGGCGGACGATATGGGACTGGGGAAGACAATCGAGCTAATCGCTCTTATGCTACATGAGCGTTCTGGCAAACGTAGAAAGAAGCCTGCACCAACGCTTCTTATCTGTCCTATGTCCGTGGTGGGCAACTGGCAGAAGGAAGTTGAACGTTTCGGACCTTCGTTAAAAGTCATGGTGCATCACGGAACTGAGCGACTCACGGGCGAAATTTTCGCACGCGAGGCGAAAAAGCACGACTTCGTTATCACTACGTACGCATTGGCAAATCGAGATGAAGAGACTTTAGCAGGAGTTCAATGGCAGCATGTTGTGCTTGACGAAGCCCAGAGCATAAAAAATCCGACCGCTAAACGAACACAAGCGATAAAGAAGCTCAACGCAGAGCATAGAATCGCTCTTACCGGGACGCCAGTAGAGAATCGTCTGTCAGGTACTGGCTACTTTGCTTAAATTGAAACAAATCTGCAATCATCCCGCTCTGTTCCTGCAGGACGGTAGTGCATTACCCGATCGTTTGGGTAAACTCGCACGGTTGGAAGAGATGTTAGAGGAGGTACTTGCAGCGGGAGACAAAGCATTGATTTTTACACAGTTCGCGGGTTCGTCTGCATTGGCACGCTGGAGGAACGTATAGGCATGATGATAGAGCAGAAGAAGGAACTTGCGGACTCAATTATCGGTGCGGGTGAGGCGTGGCTAACGGAATTATCAACTGAGCAGCTTAAAGATGTTTTTAGCTTGAGTAGCGATGCAGTAGAGCCTTAGTGGCAGTAGCGGGCATTTGCTCTTATAACTCTTTATAGCGCCTTTTTATTTATGGTATCTGATATAGTAAAAATGATGTAAAATGGACTGTGTATTTTGTAAAATTGTAGCGGGGAGTTTGGAAGCGGAGAGGATATACGAGACAGCGGGCGTGATTTCGTTCCTGGATATATACCCAAGGGCACCGGGGCACAGTTTGGTTATACCCAGGAAGCATGTGGAATTGCTTGCGGATTTAGAAGATGATGTAGTCGCTGAGCTGTTTATTGCAACGCGAGAGATGGTAAAGATATTGAAGAGGGCATTGAATCCCGATGGCTTTAATATAGGCATAAATGAAGGTAAAATCGCTGGTCAAGAGGTTCAGCACCTGCATGTGAACATCTTTCCACGCTTCAGAGGCGATGGTGGTAAGCCCGTGCATAGTGTCGTGAACAATCCACCGGCAGATGCAACAGAAATAGCAGCTAAAATAAGAAATAGCCTGGAGAGGAATTAAAATTAATCAGAACATAGCAGTAGAAAAGATAAACAAAACAAGGAGCAAGAAAGAGATAGATAGATAGATGGATAGGGATGATTTGATACCGAAGGCGTTTTTCATCACTTCTGGTGTTGGTAGTGCTAACGATCAGGATAACGCTTTTGACCTCGCATTAGTGGACGCGGGGATAAGCGAGTGTAATCTGGTTGCGGTTTCTTCCATACTACCCGTGACAGCAGTGGAGACAGCACAGCAGGAGCTGACGCCGGGAGCTATAACTTTCTGCGTTATGTCCCGCGCAGATGGCAAATCAGGGGAGGTAATTGGTGCAGGTGTGGGTTATGGATGGCTCTTTCAACGTTCCAGGGATTCATCCGATGATATAGCTTTTGGTATTGTTTGCGAGCACCATGGACATTATCCCGCCGAATATCTGCGCAACAAGATAAGAGAGAAACTGTACATGATGGCTGATAGTCGTAATTGTGAAATAAGGGTGAATAAGATAGAGCAGAAATCAGTGGAAGTAGCAGAGGCAAAATTCGCATCGGTAGTGGCAGCGCTGGTGTTTGTATTCTGATACGTTTTCATGTGTATTCGGTTAAGTATAGCCAATCATAAGGCATATAAAAAATATACAGGACACAAGATTAACACTGATTAACGCAGATTTAAAAAATAAATCAGTGCAATTTTGTGCCGTATCGGAAATGTGTTGCTATATGTCATTACGGGATTATATGTGTGGGAGTTATTTAAAAATTACGTGCTGCATCTATCCTTCAATCCCTTAACCGAACACGTATGGGTAACCATTTGATACGATTAACAAAATCAGGCTATGAAAATTGGACCTATGCCTACATTGACACCGTTCGTACCCACAAAAACACCTTCGCCACATGGATTTGAACTCATTTTTGCAATTGCTGGATTAATAGCACTGGCATATCTTGTGAGAAGAGGCTAAAAAAAGCACAAAAACAGTTCAGCCCAGCTTACCCGCATCTTCTCTCACTTGTATTCTTACTCGCTTGTGTATCCGTATTATCCCTTCTCGCCCTCTTTCGTCTGCACGTTCGATATTATGGAAATAGGGCAGCGGCAAATCCTGTTTCATAATGAAGTCCCGTATGTATTCAGTAATACAGTTATCAGGTATATCCCCCGGGTTGCTTTTAAAATAATCACGGTTATCTTCCCATTCTGACACCACTGCCATCACCTCTTGTTTACCACCACGTACAAAAGCATCGCATAGTATCTGAAGGAACCTAATATCGCCAGATGCGAGTCCTACATTGCCATAAGGCACTGCATATTCGTTACCATTGAAAACGACAGATATGCCACCGTGTGTTGCAACCTCTTCCAGCATCTTATAATCGGTAATGCTATCACCAACCGCGATGACTTCGTTCAGTGCTACTCCCTTCTCTTTCGCTATCGCCCTCACTGCCTCCGCTTTCCTCTCTCCCCCTATTACCCTTGTCCCGAACACGTCAAAGCCATAAGAAGGTAGTTGACGGAAAAAGAATTCATCCAGACGACTCGCTATTAATGCAGGCTCGTCAATGCGTGAATACAATTCGATTATGTCCTCTTCCGCCTGTTCTATTAAAGAGAAGA
The DNA here is from genome assembly GCA_029932715.1 of Halobacteria archaeon. Taxonomy (GTDB): domain Archaea; phylum Halobacteriota; class Syntropharchaeia; order Alkanophagales; family Methanospirareceae; genus QENJ01. Next base: position 4,299 of record JAOZPO010000015.1, read on the forward strand.
AAGCGACCTTATCCCGTATATCCCGCTCCTTTCTCTCTAAGTCCAACTCCGTACAGATAATATTCTGGGGTTCAATACCCAGTTTACGCCCTATATTATAAGCATGATGTTCGTAACTGGTAGAGATGATGTAAATATCCCAATTTTCTGACTGTAAGAGCGTAGACAGGTATTCAGCTCCGTCCACTATCTTCGCGCCTTCCGAGACCCTCCTTATATCTTCTTCTGTTATGCCATGCAGCAGAAGGAATGGAATGACTAATGCGAGGGTATCCCCGGGCTCGTAGCCTTCTCTTCCCTCAAGCGTTATTATATCGTCATACCTGCTTAGAACCTCAAAGATAGAAGCGCCATCTTTCCCTATCTGCTTCATCACTGCGTAGGCATTATCCTGCGGTGATAACGGTCCTTCGAGGTCGAAACAGATTGTTCTTTCCATTGTACAATGTAAATAGAGCCATTTTAAAAAAAATGTAGTACATTTCGATAGCGTTAAATTAATATAAGTAGCCTAATATTGTTAGGGCATGCGAAGATGTTGAGTAGAAAAGCGGAAGACTATCTCGAAGCGATCCTGAACACCGCAGAGGCAAAGGGTTATACGCGGGTGAAGGATATAACGCAGGCTTTAGATGTTAAGCCTTCCAGTGTTGTGGAGATGCTAAAGCGGCTAAATGATTCAGGGCATGTTATATACAAGAAATATGAGGGTGTGAGACTGACGCCAAAAGGAAAGGCTGTAGCAACTATTGTGAAGGATAGGCATGAGACCCTAAGAGCGTTTTTGGAGATAATAAAAGTGCCGCTTGCATTAGCAGATAAGGATGCGTGCATAATGGAGCACGAATTGGATTCAAAGACAATAGAGCAGGTGAAGTGTTTGGTGAACTTTGTAAAATCCGCGCCGGATTATCCCCAGTGGCTTGAGCACTTCGAGATATTTTGTGCAACAGGTGTGCATCCATGCGGAGAAGAGAAGCGGAAGAAGATAGGTTCTTCAAGGAAACCCAAACATAATTAGGTTTTAAAGTTGAAACCGAACATTTTTAGGGCACATTATTTATGTACCTAATATGTTACATATCATCCATAGTTAGGGCACCCTAAAGGATATGCCATGCTATCAGGCATCATAAGCGGGGCACAAGCAGCTTGAAGTGGGAGTGAGAAATGGCAGTGGAAAAAGGAAACGGGAAGAGGCGGCTGTGGGAACTTCAGTCATATACAATAAGTCGAATCCTTGGGCTATGTTTCGATGAGAAAGCGTTGAGGAGATTAGTCAAGGATTTGAAACTGGATTATGGCATTCATGATCCCGCATTGCCAAAATTGTATCAGCACCTGGCTCAGATATGCCAAACGCCGAATCCACAGGCTAAGCAAGTAGAAAAGATACTGGAGAAGCAATTTGGAACATATAAAAAAGAAGCAGCGGCTTTAGACCCGCAAGAGATATGTGAATTTATAGAGAACGGAACGAACGCAAAAATAAGCATCCCGATAGCTGCTCTTATCTGGTTTGCCACACGAAAAGTGAATATACGCCAAACTGGCGCAGGCGGCAATAGCAAAGCAGGAGAAATCGAGGCGAGGATTTCCACTGCTGTTCAATTGCGGGAGTATCAAGCACTGCGGTTTTACGATGGCTTTATTCGTAAGTTGCCTGAAAACGTTGGTAAAGCAGAGCACATAATTAAAGCATTAGATGATGCTACGGACTCGAATAGAAAGCTACAACGTAGATGTGACCGGCGGGAGCAGAAGCAAGAGGAGCTGATTTCTGAGCGTGACAAATTAAAAACAGACAAACTCGAGCTTGTTCATGAACTGGAGGAGCAGAAGCGATTGCTTGAGCGGTTAGTGCGAAGGATAGAAGAGCTGGGGGGAGAAAGTGCGTTTGAACAGCTAAACGCGATGAGAGGCGAAATGGAATTCCTTAGAGAAGAGATAAAGAGGTTGAACAGGGAAAATGCAGATTTGATAAAGCTTTATACCTCAGAATCCGAATTCAACATAAAAGAAGGGCTAAAAACCGCAATGATTGCGGGTTCCACCTGTAACTATAACGATAATCCAACAGGAGAGGTGAATTCGCCTCAGCTTAATGACATGAGGGTGGCTTATGTTGGTGGTGTCGAATCACTTGAATCGTGTTACAATCAACTGGCGCAGTCTTTTGGATGCCCATTCTGTTATCATGGCGGGCACTGTGAGCGAGGTAAAAGAGAGATAGAGAGGCTTGTAGAGAGGAATGACGTGATATGCTGCCCCGTGGACATAAACAGCCATAATGCCTGCCGGATGGTTAAAGAGGCATGCAAATTACGTAACAAGCCCTGCTATTTCCTACGCAGTTCGGGTTTAAGCGCGTTTAAGAAGTGCTTGTTGAATTTAGCTGCCGAATTTTGATGACAGAGATAGCAAAAAAAAACACATACTTTTATATAACCATCTAACCTAATCTCCTTCACAATAAAATAAACAAAAAGAGGTGAAAGAGAAGAGGATGAAATACGCGTTTGCATTTACGCTTTGTCTGCTCTTGCTCCTTGCAGGAGTAGGGGTTATATCTGCGGCAGAAGGCGGGGTAGCATCAGAAGTGGGAGGAGATAGCGGATTGGTAGCAATAGCGGCGGGCATTGCGATGGCAGGTGGTGCACTTGGTGCGGGCTGGGCAATATCAGCTACGGGAGTTGCGGCTGCTGGTGCTACGGCGGAGAAGCCTGAATCGTTTGGTCGTGTGCTGATATTCGTTGCACTTGCAGAAGCGATAGCGATATACGGGCTTCTGATTGCGTTCATGCTCTGGACGAAGATATAGCGCATGAAATAAATGCAAAATGAAGTGGAAATAAAAGAGAAGCTGGTAAAATTAAAAAAGGTGTTTAAGGGTAATATTCTTTTTATTGCCCTTCCCTATACTATTCTTATTTCTGCGCTTACTATCATCGGCTTATTCAGTGGTTTTGCGCTTGGTAACACATTAGGGAGCGATAAGGCGGGCTTTTTCTTTTCTTTCTTATTCTCATCCCTCGGCTTCTTTCTCGGTTTCCTTACAACTTACCTCACTGTAAAGGGGAAGTATTTGATGAAAAGTTTGTGATACATACACATTAAAGTTACCCTCTCTTCTCGATCTTCTCTAAAGCATCTTTCACTTCTTGCTGAATGGTGACCTGGCTGGTGGAAAAGGCAGATTTTTCATCATTCAGAGCCTGAATGAGGGGTTCTACCGCTCTTGCATCTCCTATCTCTCCAAGAACCCGTGCTGCACTCCATCGAACTCCCCAACTTTCATCTGTCAAAGCCTGAATGAGGGAGTCTACTGCGGGTTCGCCTATCTTACCAAGAGCTTTTTCTGCTTTTATATTAACATTCCAATACTCATCATTCAGAGCCTGAATGAGTGGCTCTACCGCTCTTGCATCCCCGATCTCACCAAGAGCTGCTGCTGCGCCCCTGCGCACTTCCCAACTTTCATCATTCAGAGCCTGAATGAGTGGCTCTACTGCCGGTTCTCCTAATATCGTCAATTCATCCCACTCTTTCTTTGCAATTAAGTAGTGAGATCTTTCTGTATCATCCCCCGGCTTCCAATCTAATTCGTCAAGAGCTGCTGCTGCTCGCATTCGGAAATCGCTGTCTTTATCCTTCAGAGCCTGAATGAGTGGTTTTACTGCCGGTTCCCCTATATTTCTAAGAGCCGCTGCTGCTCGTATTCGGAAATCGCTGTCTTCATCTTTCAGAACATGAATGAGGGGTTCTACTGCCATTGCTGCTTTTATCTTTCCAAGAGCCGCTGCTGCTTCAGATCGAACACGCCAATTTTCATCCTTTAGAGTCCGAATGAGCGATTCTACCGCTATTTCCGCTCCTAACTCTCCAAGTGCCTTTTCTGCATTTATTCGAACCACTAAGTCACTCTTAGATTGTAATACCTGGATTAAGCCTATAGCATCCCTTTTTTCTCTCAGTTTTTCCACATCTCCGACATTCAAGTTGAACAAATTATCCATTCCCATTCTCACACATCCCTCCGCCAGTTACGTATAACTTCTTTGGTATATCTATCCTACCTCAATGTTGTATATTCCACTATTATCAATCAGTATCGTACGACAAACTTTATCGCTCCCTGCGTCTTTTACCTATGACATAGGATATATACAACATATACATATGTATTACATAATATTGCATATTGCGTTATCATTCAATGATTATTTAGGGGTTGTTGGATTTGTGGACAGCATAAATGGGTGTTTCAAATTAACTTCGTCTTCCTCCGTTGACTCTTCTGCAAAAGTAAGTCTTATCTTTTCTCGAACTCCCACCCACACAATATGTGATGGCTTTTTAATATATAGATATAGACTAAAGTATTAGTCAGATGATGAAGTGAGCAAGAAAAGCAATCATAAAATTATAAAGGCCACAGGGAATACAAATTTAGGCGCTAATATAATAATAATAATAACCAGAGCTATGCCATTAGCGATTTTTATATCTGTCTTTATGTTAGTAGGGATGTCACACGGCTATACGCTTGGAGTAATAGCAAAGAGCGATTTCATCCTTTTTGTAGCTGTTACTTCTTGCACATTTTTTTGCTTTATACTAACATTATTATTTTTCTATTTTAACGAAAATTCTGAAAAGCCGTGGCGAATTTGGAAATAGAGCAAGAAAGACCTAAAAAATATGGTAAGACCACGACTAAATAATAACATGATAACAATCGAGAAGGCACGGGCACTGGTAGAAGAAGAGATAGAAACCGAAAACCTGAGGATACACATGCTCGCGGTTTCAAAGATAATGGAAGCGCTTGCGGATAAGCTGGCAATCCCGGAAGAGGAGAGAGAGGAGTGGGCGCTGGTCGGGTTATTACACGACCTGGACTATGAGCGCACAAAGGGCAATTTTGAAGTACACGGGCTGATCACGGCGGAGATGCTAAAAGACGAACTGCCCGAAGAATGTTTACACGCGATAAAAGCGCATAACGCGCGCACCGGAGTAGAACCTGATAGCGTGATGGCGAAGGCGTTGATTGCTGCTGATGCCGTTTCCGGTTTGATCATACCAACGGCGTTGATGATGCCCACGCGTAAATTATCAGAAGTAAAAGCGAAATCATTGAAGAAGAAATTCAGTGACAAGTCGTTTGCACGAACCGTAAGCAGAGAGAATATAATGGTATGTGAAGAGCTTGGTTTCGAGCGGAAGGAATTCTTTACGATTGCTCTGGATGCGCTTCTGCCGGTAAGTGAGGAGCTGGGAGTTTAAATGTCCTTTCTTTGGATTTTTATGACATTAACGCAAGGCCTTTATAAGGCTTCCCATTCTACCATATCCACGTTTGATTCCCGCAACCAAATCGCCCAGCAAATCATTATCTGCGAATAGCCTATCTCGTTCGATAACCGTTCCATCTCCGCAATAAACGTTAAATCGTCATTTGTATGCACGTCAAACTCACGTTCCACCACCCGTTTTAATATCTTGTCGGGCATGCTCGTGTCCACACCCGCTTGCATACGCAGATACTGAAATGTGATCAGTCCGACACCGTTAATCATGCCTATTTCGTCACTTTTCCAGTTATTATGATTCGCGTGTTCAGCCCAGTAGCTCAACGCATCGAAATCCGTTTTTAAACCTTTATGGTCTTTGATAGCACATAAAACACGACTGATTTCTATTGCAACATGCCAGACACGTCTGTTATTCATTATAGTACTCAACCGTGCATCTTCGGGCGACAATTTGGAAAAGGTACGAAAAGAACTTAGCCCGGTTGTCTTCACGTACTCATGGTAAAAACGCTTTACCCGCGGCACAACTATATTGAAGTATTGAAGTCCAGTCGAATCCAGCGCGGCATCCACAACGATCAACACGGCGTTGCCTGACCATCGTTTACCTGTGAAGCATCGAAGCTCGCCTTCTTTCGCGACTGCTAAAACTTGTTTGAATCGGTCTTCAAAAATATCTTTCCGCATAACAGCTTCCTCGCTATTATCCTATCTGTTTATGTGTGTGTAAAAGCTTAAACTTACGTATTCTACATTGGGTTCTTTGTAAATATCCAGCTTTTGGTCTGAATCTATTTATTTACTTGCTTTTTTTGATTAATCATTACAGAAGTGATAGAAATGCAATGGACAAAATCGAACTACTTCTCGCTAACTTCCCGCTATATTCTGAGGACCTTGCGATAGACCTTAAGGAACCATCAGGCAGGTTCAAATGGTTTCTCGCTTCTATCCTGTTCGGTGCGAGGATAAGCGAGACAATCTCAGCTAACACATACAAAACATTTGAACGGTATGGTATAAACAGCATAGAGGAAATCATCGCTGCGGGCCGGGACGAACTGGTAAAAATACTGGATGAAGGAGGATACGTGCGATACGACTTCTCCACTGCAACTAAGCTGCTTGACATCATGGTAACGTTAAAAGACAAATACGGGTCTCTGGAGGACCTTTACAGTCAATCATCAGATACAAAGGATTTAGAGCGAAGCTTGCAGACATTTAAGGGCATTGGTGCTGTAACCACGCAGATATTCCTGCGTGAATTGCGCGGTGTATGGCACATAAATCCGAATGTATCTGAAAAAGCGAAAGAAGTAGCAGCTACTCTGGACATAAATCTGGAGGAATTCGAGGCAGAGAAACTTTCACGCGTTGAGACCGCGCTTGTTAAGCTCAGTATAAAATATTGTAAGCGAAAGAAGTGCAAGGAATGTCCGATGAATGCCTTTTGCCGGGTAGACATGCAATCGGCATAACGCTAACTAACTGTTATATTTTAAAACATATATAACAATCATGACAGCCGAAATATCGCCTTTTGTATGGCTCACAGATGATATTACTGTGAGGGGGAAGAAAAGAGAGATTGTCTATATACTGGAGTTTCCCGAAAATATAAAGGATACAATTGCGTCTTTAATAGAAACCGGTCTGTCTAAGGCGGAGAGGATGCCTGAATCATTAGAAATAATGGAGGCACTTTTAAGAAGTGACGGGCGTTTTACTGATGTTGCCGCGGAGATGAAAATATACAGGGAAACCGTTTTTAGTCGCAACATACCTTTTACTATGATAGAAGCGAGAGCGATACTGAGCAAGCTAAGGAGATGGCAGGAGCTCATAGAGAGACGGTTGGAGGCAGAAGGTCGTCACACTTGAGTGCCTTTTTGCTCTGGTGCTGTGGTAAAAGATCAGTGTTCACGTGTGTTCGTATAGCCAGTCAACCATAAGACATATAAAAAATATACAGGACACAGATTAACACTGATTAACGCAGGCAGAAAAATAAATCAGTGCAATCTTGTGCCGTATCGGAAATGTGTTGTTATATGTCATTACGGGATTATATGCGTTCATTTAAAATGTTTTAGTTAGCTCATTGGGGCGAGTTTAAAAATTACGTGCTCCATCTATACCATCAATCCCATAACCGAACAAGTATGGGTACTTATATATAGCCCCGCTCCATCAGTACCTCGGCATTCAATATAGAAGCTCCGGCAGCGCCTCTTACTGTGTTGTGCCCCTGCACGATGTACTTCATTTCGTTCTCTATTTGCCCTCTTCTTACTCGCCCTACCGATACACTCATGCCCCCACCTGCATCCCTGTCTAACTTCGGTTGCGGTCTATCTGGCTCTTCACGCACTATTATCGGCTTTTCGGGAGAGGAAGGGGTACGTATGTTCGTGGTAAAGGACTTGAAAGCATCTTTTAGCTCTTCTTCGCTCACGTTTCCCTTGAACTTTACCCATAACGCTTCTGTATGTCCATCCGTGATAGGAACTCGATGGCAGGAGGCGCATACAGTAAAATCTGCATTCCGTATCTCAAAACCGTCAAAAGTACCGAGAATCTTAAGTGGTTCACTCTCCATCTTATCCTCCTCACTACCGATATACGGTATCACATTATCCAGAATTGCCATAGAAGATACGCCAGCGTAGCCGGCTCCCGATACCGCCTGCATCGTTGCGACCCGCACCGCTTCTATCCCAAAAGACATCAAAGGCTTCAGACTCAGGGTCATCACAATCGTTGAACAATTAGGATTTGTTACTATAAAACCGTCCCAGCCGCGATTCGATCTCTGCACATCAATCAATCCAAAATGGTCAGTGTTTATCTCAGGAATGAGCAGCGGTACATCCTTCTCCATTCTATGTACCGATACGTTACTTGCAACTGCATAACCAGCCTGTGCACATCTCTTCTCCACTTCCTTTGCTATTGCGCCGGGCAACGCGGAAAACATAATGGCAATATCATCCTTTGACGTACCTATATCGTTCATAGATTTTACTACCATTTCCGCTGCTTCCTCTGGCATCTCCGAAGGTAGGAACCACTTCGATGCCTCGCGGTAGTTCTTGCCCACACTCCTCTCAGAAGCGAATAACGCTCCGAGTTCAAACCACGGATGCCCTGCTAAAAGCTGCACGAACCGCTGCCCTACACTTCCCGTTGCACCTAATACACCTACTTTTAGTTTCCTCATACGCTGCCTCCATCTGGCAAAAGTTTCTATTTTTAGAAGACTGGTATGCTAAAAAAGGTTTTTATGCTGCTGCTATATAAAGTAAATAGGTAGAGGAGAAAAGCAGCAATGGCAAGATTTCCAGAAGCGGAGGAGAGGCTCTTCCGCGTGAAGATATGTATGAATTGCAATGCGAGAAATGCGCTTAGAGCGACACGGTGCAGGAAATGCGGGTCATCGGATTTGAGGATGAAATCCCGGCATAAAGCGTAATTAATAATAGATGAGAAAGAGCAAAGTAATAGCAGTAGCGGGAAAAGGTGGTACGGGTAAAACAGCTATTGCCGCTCTGTTAATACATGAGATAATCAGGCAGGAGGAAGATGTATGTATTTTAGCCGTGGATGCAGACGCGGATTCTAACCTGCCAGAGGTATTGGGGATTTCCTATGATAAAACCGTAGGGGACATAAGAGAGACCCTGCTTGAAGACAAGCAACGTGACGTGACTTTAGACATAAGAGCGCAATTTGAGGGTAGGATAGCAGAGATAATAGAAGAGGAGGACTTTTATGACCTTCTGGTCATGGGTCGTCCCGAGGGTCCGGGTTGCTACTGCCCGGTGAATCACATAATGAGAATGATTCTGGACACGTTGACAGAGAACTACGACTACACAATAATAGATTGCGAAGCAGGTTTGGAGCATCTAAGCAGACGAACGACAAAGGATGTGGATGTTATGCTTGTGGTGTTAGACACAACGCAGAAGAGCATAAGAACAGCATTGCGGCTGCAACAGATAGCAGAAGAGATAGACGTTGACGTGAAGAGAATGATGTTTATAGCGAATAAAATACCGGAGGGTGACGAGACAAGTGTGATAGCAGAAGCAAAGAGACAGGGCATAGGAATAGAAGCGATAATACCCTTTGACCCTTTGATACCGGATTATGACCTTAAAGGCAATCCGATTAGTGATTTACCACATGACTCACCTTCTGTTGTAGGTGTGAAGGCAGTAGTGGCGCGTATAGTTTAAATATGTCCTGATACGTCCTCTATAACCATCTCACAATAAAAGCACCGGAACCGGGGCGGGTTCTCACTCACAGTCACGAATTTAGATATAACCGGCTCTCTTTTCGCATTGGATATGCAATTAGGGTTTGCACATTTTATTATACCCTCTATTGTCCCGGGCAGATAGACCTTATGCTTTGCTATTACTTCGGAATCTCGTATTATATTTATTGTTGCATTTGGTGCGATCAAAGCGATCTTATCCACCTCTCCTGACTTTAGCTCTAAATCTTCCACCTTCACTATGTCCTTTCTGCCCATCATCTTGCTCTGCACATTCATTACCACGCTTAATATCGCGTCCGTCTTTGTGGTTATCCCCAGTATCCTCAGCACGTTCAGTGA
>JAOZPO010000016.1:0-5146 GCA_029932715.1 Halobacteria archaeon
CGCGTAGAGCCGATACACAGTAGGTAGCTGTGATAGTATAGATAATAGATATACATAAAAAGATGTGTAACGTGTGCATAAATTCATCGTACCTTTACAGATACGGGTTCTTTATTGCACTATCCAAAGAAGACTCGCATCAAATCTCGCGCTCGTGCATTTAATATGCCTAATTCCCCCTCCCTCGCGAACGATTCATCAAAAGCTCTCTCTTCCCCTTTATGCTCTGCTTGTACATGTGAATCATAGATTGCAACGGGCACCGGCTCCTTTGTATGCACTTTCAACGACACCGGTGTGTAATGGTCAGGCATTGCTAATATTTTATAGCCTGTATCAGAGAAATCAGCCTCTAATCCCTTTAACATCTTACCCACCACCAGCGAATCAAATTTCTCTATCGCTTCCACTTTCATCTCTATATCGCCCATGTGAGCCGCTTCGTCCGGTGCCTCAACGTGAACAAGCACAAAATCATGCTCCTTCAAGCTGTGTAGTGCATATTCCGCCTTACCTTTATAATTAGTGTCTATATAGCCCGTAGTACCAGGCACATTTATTACATCCATGCCAGCGCAATTCCCAATCCCTTTTACAAGATAGACACCAGAAATCACGGACCCTTTTACCCCGTACAAGTCGTGAAACGGGGGCATTGCAGGCTTCATGCCACCGCTCCAGAGCCAAATCATATTCGCCTTCCTCTTGTTACTCGCCGCCCTTCTCTCATTTATCGCATGTGAATCCAGTATCTTCTTCGAGCTAATGATAATATGCCGTAGTAACTCATCCTTTGGTAGTTCATCATCTAACACCGCCCCAATAATATCATGTGGTGGCGCACAGCCCCCACCAGCTCCTACATATCCTGATGCTGATTTGAGAACCAGAACATTTCGATAGCTAACACCAGGGTAAAATTCTACTCCTTTCGCTCTAAAGCCAGAATTGAGTGCTTCGATTAATTCCCCCGCCTCTTCATCTGATATGTGCCCCCCACTGTGATCCAGCATTTTACCCCTCTCCTCTGTTATAAGATTGCATCTAAACGCTATATCCCCATTGTCAAGAGGTATGAGCATCCCCATCGCTTCCAGCGGGCCTCTGCCCGTGTAATATATCGCAGGATCATATCCCAGAAGGGCTAATGTGGCAATATCACTCCCCGCCTCCAGCTCCTCTGGTATTGTCTTTACCAGGCCGCATGTACCTGCAGTAGCGATAAAGTCGAGATTCGGCGTATTTGCAATCTGTAAAGCAGTCTTGTCTCCATATTCAGGGATAGGATAATCTGCCATTCCATCCCCTATTAAAATCACGTGTTTCATTCTCTCTCATCCATGCCCACTGATATTTAAGTTATGCACATAAATAATATAATTAAGTGAAGTAAAATGGAGACAGATATACCGCTGAGGGAGATAATGATACACGAGGTGGTAACGGGCGATAAGGACATGAACGTTAGGGAAGCCGCGAAGATGATGAAGAAATACGATGTTGACAGTATCGTGGTGCTTAACGATGGAGATCCCGTTGGTATAGTTACGCAAGGGGATATAATCAGTGAATTGGTAACTAAGGACACAACGCCGAGCACGGTGAAATTGGAGGACGTAATGACTACACCGTTAGTAGCAGCGTCTCCAGGGGATCATCTATCAGAAATAGTAAAGAAGATGGCGGCGGAAAAGATAAGGAAGCTGCCAATAATAGAGGATGGCAAGTTGGTGGGCATCGTTGCCGATGTTGATATACTCTCGGTTTCCTCGGAGATGAACACGATACTGGCGGATTTGATCGAGATGCACGTGGAAAGAGACATATTGGTGACGGAAAATGAAGGGGAGGAAGTGGAGCAGGGTATATGCGAAAAATGCGGCTGCTTCTCAAATGACCTGCGAGTAAAAAGTGGGCGGATGGTATGCGAGACTTGCAGCGAGGAGATGGACATAGAGGAGTGAACTGTGTTACTATTAGTCATGAACATCTAATCCCTGATCCCTTCCTTTAAAACAGAGAACACAGCTTCAGCTTCTGGCAGGTTTGGTGAGTCAACTAACCTCGCTATTCGCTTCTCTCCCTTCGACTTCCGCAGGTATGTCCTGAACGTAGCGGTATGTCCCACAATATGCCCACCTATGGGCCTTGTCGGGTCGCCGAAGAATGCATCCGGTCTCACCATCACCTGATTAGTTATCATCACCACCGCATTATTCAGGTCTCCAAATCTGAGAGCATCATGTAGATGCTTGTTTATCTTTTGTTGCCTATCCGCCAGTGTGCCCCTGCCTACATATTCGCCCCTGAAGTGCGCAGTTGCAGAATCTACGATTAGCAATCGTACCGGCTTCTCGCTATCTGCCAGCTCATCAGCAAGCTCTCTCGCTTTCTCCACCAGCAGTATTTGATGATTTGAGTTGTATGCACGTGCAACGTGTATATTCTTGAGAACATCTTCGTATTCAAGCTCCGCACCTTCTGCCATTTGTTTTATCCTCTCTGGTCTGAACGTATTCTCGGAATCCACAATTATAGCAGAGCCGTTTAAACCACCCTTTTCCGGTGGAAACTGAACAGTAACTGCGAGTTGGTGCGCCAATTGCGTCTTTCCACTGCCAAATTCACCGTAGAATTCCGACATTGCTTGAGTCTCGAGTCCACCGCCAAACAGACCATCCAGCGATTTAGAGCCCGTGGTCAGCTTTCCTATGCCTTCTCTCCTTTCTAATATCTTATCCCCTGTCTCGAACCCGCCGATATCCGCAGCATCCCGCGCTGCATTTATTATCTTCGCTGCTATTGCCTCTCCAATCTCCGCAGTTGCTACTAATTCAGCAGGAGATGCTACTGCTACTGATTCTAACGTATTTAATCCAGCATCACGTAACTTCTCCGCTATTGCAGGTCCGACACCGGGTAAATCTTCCAAGTCCATTTCCTTCCCTCACTCCTCTCTCTCTCTTTCGCTTTTAACATTTAGTCATTGACTACTACTAAGATACATCAAGGGAAAAAGGATAAAACTTTATAAAACCAAAAACATCTCGTTTAAAAGTACAATGGCAGTAGAAGCACTTAAGTTGATAAGAGAAAAGGAAGAGGAAAGTAGAAGGATATTAGAAGAGGCGCGGGTAAAGGCTGCGGAAATACTAAAAGATGCGGAGAAAGAGATAAAGAGGCGGAAAGAGAATGCAGAGAAAGATAAAGAGAGCTTAGCATCGGAGATTTCAGATAAGTATACAAAGGAAGGCGATAAGGAAGCTAAAGCGATAGAGGAAGCGGTCCGAGCCGAAGTGGAGAACCTGAAAGCGTCTGCAGACTCGAATTTCGATACTGCGGTAATGCTTGTGTTAGAACGGATTTTAGGGTTAGGGTGATTCTGGTATGGGTAGTATGGAGATAGTGGAGAGGCTAAATGAGGAAACAGAGGTAGAGAAGGAGAAGATACTGAGCGAATCGAGAGCGAAAGCAGAGGATATGCTCAAACAGTCAGAGAAGGAGATAGAACTTCAGAAACAGCAGTTCACTGAGGCGGAGGATGAGAAAGGATTAGAGAGTAAGAAAAGGATAGTTAGAGCTGCGAGGTTAAATACAAAGAAGCTCAGATGGAACGCCGAAGAGGAGTTAATAAAAAAAGCGTTAGAAGAAGCAGTGAAGAGAATAGCGGTAGTAAAAGATGAGGGATTCAAAGGGACGGACTATTCAAGCATTTTGGCAGGTTTGATAAAGGATGCAGCAGTAAGTATAATTGCAGGTGGTAGCGTTACGAGCACGGAGCTGGAAGTGGTAATTAACGCAGAGGATGAATCTTACGTAAATCCTGACATGCTAAAAGAGATTGCTACTGAAGTAGGCGATGGTGGTACAATAGTAGATTTATCATTAGCGGAAGAAAGGATAAAATCACTGGGTGGTGTGCTTGTAAGGCGTAAAGATGGTAAAATCATGGTGGACAATACGTTTGAACAGAGAATGGAGCGGTTTTACACAGATTTGCGTGAAGTTATAGTTAAGGAGTTATTTAAGGCAGAGGAGTATAAAGGATGATTGCGGTAATTGGCGACCAGGAGACAGCCGCGGGATTCCGACTCGCGGGTGTAAGTGAAGTATACGAACCCAAAGTCGGCTTGGAAGGCGATACCGTTCGGTTGTTAGATAAATTAACGAGGGATGAAATTGCGGTAATAATCATAAACGAAAGCTTTACCACGGAAACCAATGTACAGGAGAAGATAAAAGCTATAAATGAGAAGAAACAAGGCGTTATACCTGTCATCGTTACTATACCTGATAAGAAAGGCCCGAGTGAGACGAAAGTTGACGAAATAGGGGATTTAATAAAACGTGCAGTTGGCGTTGCGGTGGAGTGAAGGTGTAAGGGGATATCATTTGTATAATTCTTGATTGAACTAAGTGTTATTCCCTAATCGCCACATCTATACCGACTATATATGTGTATGGTGCATAAACTTTCACCTTCTGTGCATCCATCCACAGCACCTCATGCTCTTTTAGTTTTGTCCTTAATTTCTGCTTTGCCTTATCAATTGCAGTATCAAGTCTCTTATCCGCACTCGCCTCATAAGCTGATTCCAGAACATAGAAATGAATAACTCCGCCACCCGGTTTGAGCATGCGCAACGCTAGTTCAAGGAATAGATAAACGCTCTTTGGTAAGTTCATGATAATACGGTCTGCTCGGTCTATAAAGTTAACGTGAACTTCTTTTATATCGCCCCTTACCGCCTCTATGTTACTCACCGCGTTCAACTTTATATTCTCACGCAGGTATTTTACCGCCGCGGGATTGATGTCAATAGCAGTAACGTAGCTTTGTGGTGCTCGTTTAGCGATTTGTATAGAGAAAGAGCCGACACCTGCAAACATGTCTATTACCGACTCCTTTTCTGTTTTGCTATGTGCAGCAGCGAGTGATGCCACCCGGTTTCGTTCTCTCGCTAAGCGGGGATTAAAATAAACACGTTCCAGGTCAAGCAGGTATCTACATCCGTTCTCTTTGTGCATCGTTTCAGTCCTGTGCTCACCTGCAAGTATCTTCAGTCTCCTACTACGGAATACGCCTTCTACGGCAGATAGTCGTTTCGCTACTACCTTTATGCTCTTATGCAGGTTCATTATTGCC
>JAOZPO010000016.1:5156-14184 GCA_029932715.1 Halobacteria archaeon
TGCTACGAGCTGTTCATTTTCTACGTCCCCGGTTAGCACGGCAATGTCACCCACGATTTCAAAGGATGGTTTAAAGCCAACGAGTTCTTCTATGCTTCTCCTCGGCTCTAATAGCTCGAATTCACCTGTTTCAATGTCAGTAATATCTAATTCGGTTTGTTCATGCTCGTTTGGCACATGTGTGATGGGTAGATAAATAAACTCAGCATGTGAAATTATCCTTGCGTCTGTTCTGAGCAGTTTGCGGTCTCGCAAGGCAATGCGGATTGCTTCGCCACGTTTCTTGTCTACTTTTACACAGGGTAAAATCTCAGTATTTTTCATATACATTAAAAAAGCGAAAAATTTATATATGAGATAAAAGTAGCAGATACATATAGCTGTAAATAAAAGAAAGCATAGGAAAGGGTAAGACAAATGGGAGAAGAGATAGAAGGTGATTTTGAGCCGAAGATAGTGGGGTTTACCTGTAATTGGTGTACATACGCAGCGGCAGACCTTGCAGGAACATCACGGAAGAAGTACCCGCCGAACAGTCGGATAATAAGGCTTATGTGTTCTGGGCGGTTAGATCCGATGTTTGTGCTTAAAGTGCTACTAAATGGTGCGGATGGTGCGTTCTTTAGCGGCTGTCATCCGGGGGAGTGCCATTATATAAAGGGGAACTTCTTTGCCAGGCGTAGGATTGCAGCGTTCAGGACAATCCTGAAGCAGTTTGGGCTGGATAGCAGGTTCAAATCCTACTGGATAAGTGCATCGGAGGGAGAGAAGTTTGCGAACACGATGAAGACGCTGACAGAAGACATAAAGGAACAGGGACCAAGTCCATTGAGAGGTAAGATACTATGAAAGGGATAGAGCAGAAATATGATGATTTAGAGGGGCTACTTAAGGGATTGCTGGAGCGGGGAGTTGTGGATTGTGCGGTAATACCACGCAGAGCAGGTAAAGCGGTATCCTACATGCTGGTAACGGACCCAGCTAATATAGAATCACCGGCATCTGTCATCTTTGCCCCTTCGTTTAGTGTAAATGCCGCCAACCTGGTGAAGGGCTGGACGATAAAGGAGAAAGTAGCAATTGTGGCAAAGCCATGTGAGATAAGAGCAGCGATAGAATTGATAAAATTGAAGCAGATGGATAAGGAGAGTCTACTGCTTATAGCGGTGGATTGTGCAGGCGCCTATACGAACCAGGTTTACAGAGAGAACTACACAGAAATAGGTGACGAGGTAGACAGCGCGAAGATAAAGGAACTGGAAGGCAAAGGGATAAAGCTAAGAGAATCCTGTACGATATGTGCAAA
Source organism: Halobacteria archaeon (assembly GCA_029932715.1). Classification (GTDB taxonomy): domain Archaea; phylum Halobacteriota; class Syntropharchaeia; order Alkanophagales; family Methanospirareceae; genus QENJ01. The sequence continues at coordinate 6,463 of JAOZPO010000016.1, forward strand.
TAAGCTTGCCGATGTTGGAGATATTATAATTGCGAAGGGCGCGGGAGAGAACGTGACGGTTGCAGCATTAACAGCGATGGGTGAAGAGGCGTTAACCACGTTAGAACTACCGTTAGAAGATAAAGATTTAGAAAGACAGGCGGAGAAGGAGAAGATAGCGAGCGAAGCGAAGAGCAATTTAGAGGCTCTGCCACAGATGGGCAGCATGGATGCACTGGAGGAGTTTTTACAGGACTGCATAGTGTGCAAGAACTGCCGGGATATGTGTCCGGTATGTTATTGCAAGGAATGTTTCTTTGATCAACCCCTGGGGGATCCAGTGGGTGGCGACCTGCTGAATTTAGCAGAGTTGAGAGGTGCGATAGGGTTACCAGCAAGTCAGTTGTTTTACCACTTGACAAGGGTTTATCACGTGAGCGCGACATGTGTTGGTTGCGGTGCATGTGAAGATGCTTGCCCGAAGGACATACCGCTAACAAGATTCTATCCGGTGACCACGCAGAAGGTACAGGAGATGTTTGATTATGTGCCAGGTAAAGATGTAGAGGAGCCATTACCGTTCACAACGTACGAGGAAGATGAGCTGGAGGACCGGTTAAGCGAGTAATTAGATAGAGCTGAGGTAAAATGATAAAGACATGGGAATTAGACCCGAGCTTTAAGTACGAAATAATGAAAGAGCCGGGGGGAGAACATATCACGTCATGCTATCAATGCAGTACGTGCACGATAGGATGCCCGATCACGGAACTCGTTCCGGATTACAATCCGAGGAAGATAATCCAGATGAGTCTACTGGGCATGCGAAACGAAGTATTGACAAGTCCTGATTTATGGATTTGCCTTATCTGCCAAACGTGCACGGCTCGATGTCCACAAGACGTGAGGATTAGCGATTTACTTGGTGCAATACGGCGAATAGCGGAGAAAGAAGCGGAAGCGGGTAAGTTGAAGATAGATAGTTCAAGACCACTCTTCGACAAGGCGTTTCAACATCAGTTGGAGAAGCACGGGCGGCTATATGATATGGGACTTGCGATGGAGTACTATCCGAAGAAGGAGGGGTCTTTTATTAGTGGAATGAAGGCAATGATGAAGGATTACAAGGATTTCGGGATGAGGATGTTCAAGAAAGGTAAGATGGGCCCGAAGGCGATGCTGCCGGTGAAAGTGAAGGACAGGACTGTGATAAAGAAGATATTTGAGGAGATGGGCGAGAAATGAGTGTAAGTAAAATGGCATATTATCCCGGTTGTCCGTCTGAAGGGACAGCGATGGACCAGGATATGTCAACCAAAGCGGTATTTGAGAAGCTGGGTGTCGAACTGGTCGAGATGGATGACTGGAACTGCTGTGGTGCTGCGGAAGTAGAGGACCCGAGGTTAGTTTACGCGTTAAATGCGCGGAATCTTGCGATAGCCGAGAAGGAGGGATTGGATATTGTAACCCCCTGCAGTATTTGCTATTACAATTTAGAGCGGAGTAACCAGGCGTTGAAGGCAGATGAGGATCTACGTACGAAAGTGAAGGGAATAGACAATTCTCTTGGTTATAACGGTAAGATAAGAGCGAAGCATGTGCTGGACGTCTTCATGAACGATGTAGGACAGGATGAATTAAAAAGTAAGATGTCGAAGAAGCTAAACATAAAAGTAGCACCGTATTATGGCTGTTATTTAGGAAGGCCACGTGAGACCGCTTTTGATGATCCTGACGATCCGGTGTTGATGGACAGGTTGATCGAACTGGCGGGTGGTGAAGTTGTACCTTTCAGCCAGACGAAGACGCTGTGTTGCGGTGGGCCACTGATGATGACGCGGAGTGATATAGCATTTGCGATGTCGAGGAAGATACTGGACGCGGCGAGGAGCGCGGGTGCGGATTGCATTGCGCTTGCATGCCCTCTATGCGGTATGATGCTGGATGGCAAGCAGGCGGACATAGAGAAAGCGCTTAACGTCACGTTAGGAATGCCTGTTGTTTACATCACGCAGTTGTTGGGACTCGCATTAGGGATAGATGCGAAAAAGCTTGGACTCAATAAAAATGCGGTAGACACAAAAGAGCTACTGGGGAAGGTGGTGTAAAAATGGGAATAGCAGTTATAGGAGGCGGAGTTGCAGGAATAACAGCAGCTCTTGACCTTGCAGATTCGGGTTATAAAGTACATCTAATAGAGAAGAATGCGGAACTCGGAGGAAAGATGGCAGAGCTTGCAGAATGTCAGATGGGCTTGTCACCATACATTGCCAGGGTGAACAATCATCCGAACATAGAACTGATGTTATCAAGCGAATTGGAGAGCTTATCAGGCTCAGCGGGCAATTTCAAGCTGAAAGTGTCGGATAAGGGTGTAGATGTGGAGAGCGTGGTGTTAGCCCCAGGATATGACGTCTATGACGAGATAGCGAAGAGCTATGGATTCGGAAGTCCGGACGTTGTACCTTCGTTAGATTTTGAAGGCATGCTCAAGGGTGCGAGCGGGGAACTGGTGCGACCTTCGGACGGTAAGCCAGTGAAAAGGATAGGATTTATCAAATGTGTAGGTTCACGATGTGTGGAGAACAAAATATGTTCTACTGCATGTTGTGCATACACGGCGAAAGAGATATGGGAACTGAAAGAGCGTTATCCTGATATTGACGTTTACGTCTTTTACATGGATGTACGTGTATTTGGCAGGGATGAAGAGCTGGTCGCGGACTTGAAGGATAAGTACGGTGTGCATTACATAAGGTCGAGAACACCGGAAGTGATACCAGAGAAAGGAGTTCTGGCGGTAAAGTACGAGAATTTAGAGAAAGGCTTGCTAGATACGTTAGAGCTGGATATGGTAGTTCTTGCGGTTGGTCTCCTACCCGCGAAGACATTAGGCACTCTTGCGGAAGTAACGGGCGTAAAGACGGACGAATATGGCTACATTGAGACCAGTATTACGAATCCACTGGAGACGAATGTACCGGGTGTTTTCGCTTGTGGTGCGGCAACGGCACCGATGAAGGTGCGTGAAAGCGTTGGCATGGCAAACGGTGCGGCATTAAAAGCTGCGATTCTTTCAGAGCGAACCGAGCCAATTCCAGGACAGGAAGATAGGAAATACATAGAAACGGGAGAAGAGCCAAAGATAGGTGTTTTCATCTGTGGCTGTGAAGGTGAAGTAGGGCAGACGGTGGATATAGCAGCAGTTGCTGAGCGGGTGAAAGTATTGAAAAGCGTAGAGCTGGTGAACAGCGATACGAACACGATGCAAGATACGATAGCAGCGGTAGAGAGAGGAATTGTAGACGGAGGCGTGAACAGGATAGTATTTGCAGGTTGTTCGCCACGAGAATACGAGGATATAGTCAGGGACGCCTGTGCCAGTGCGGGATTGAATCCGTATCTACTTGAGTTCGTGAATATAAGGGAGCAATGCGCGTGGGCGCATGATAAGGCGACAGACGTGGCATACGGTATGCTACGGATGGCGGTCGAGCGAGCGAAATATCTCGAGGATATTCAGGTTGAGCGGTATCCTGTAATACCGAAAGCATTAGTAATCGGTGGTGGTGTCTCAGGAATGACAGCAGCGCTTGGTATTGCCGATGCTGGCTACGAGGTATATTTAGTAGAGAAATCAGCAGAGCTTGGTGGTGGGTTGGGCAAATTCCCTGAGTTGCCGAATGGAGAGCAAGCTTCTGAGCCATTAAAGGAACTTGTAGATAAGGTAACGAGTAACGAACGGATAACAGTCTATACGAATGCGAAGGAAGAGGATGTCCGGGGCAGAGCCGGTTCGTTTAAGGCACATATAACAGGAGACGGGGTGGATGAGGAGATAGGATTTGGCGCATGTGTGATTGCAACAGGAGCGCGTGAATACGTACCCGAGGGTTATCTGGACTATGGAAAAGATAATAAGGTGACGACACTGAGCGAGTTCCGGAAGGCGGGGGAATACAACGCTGGTACAATCGCGTTTGTCCAGGATATGGTGCAGACAGAAGGCGTAATAAATTCAAAATCTACCAGTGTAGAACTGATAAGCAGTGCGTTAAAAGTAAAGGAGCAGAACCAGGATTCAAACGTTTTCGTGCTGTATCAGGACATCAAGACCTATGGCAAGTGGGAAGCGATATACAAAGATGCACGGGAGAAGGGGGTGATATTCCTCAGATACGACAGTAAGAAAGTACCAGAGTTTAGTAGTGGAATTCTGTCGGTATTTGATGTAATATTAAACGATGACGTGCAGATAAAACCGGACCAGGTAGTCTTAAGTACGCCGATGATGCCAGCAGAGGAGAACGAGCGGCTGAGCAGTATGTTCAAGCTGCCACTGAGGAATGGGTTCTTTATGGAGGCGCAGGAACGACCGAAGATGGTACTAACGCCGGTTGATACGGTGAACGAGGGAGTATTCATCTGTGGTTCTGCAGTTTATCCTGCGATGATAGATGAGTGCATTGCAATGAGTACAGCGGCAGCATCGAGGGCATGTGTACTACTTGCGAAGAACTTCCTTGAGACGCCTGCGGTGACCGCGGTGGTTGATGAACAGATATGTTCGGGCTGCGGTGTGTGTGTGGATATGTGTCCTGTTGAGGCATTAGAGCTGTCAGAAGAGCCAGTGCCTGTGGTTACTTTCGGTGTAGCAACGGTGACAAGCGGAACAAAGAAGGTTGCGAAAGTTGGCGATGGCTGTATAGGCTGTGGCTGTTGCGCCTCGTATTGCCCGTCGGGTGCGATGTCGCTGAAGAATTTCAAGGATAAGCAGGTCTATGCTCAGTTGGATTATGTGTAGGCGAGTCCACTGAGTTCTTTTTTTTTTATTTATGCACTCTCTCCTTTTATGCTGCGTCTTAAACAACTTCTGTCAACTGCTCAAGCTCTTTTTCTATTATTCTCTTAGCCTGTCCTTCAAATACATACTTTAGCTCTTGTTTCGTTACTAATATGTTTTTAAAAGGGCAGTCGCTTGGTCTAACTTCGTTCTCGGGGCATACACCCAGCGTGTAGCCACGACACCATATTTTAGAGAATATGCCGGGATATTCAGCCAGGCATATTTTGTACATACGCATTGCGAGCGCTCTCATCTCAGGTGACGCTCTTACACATAGCCTGAGCATGAAGAAATTAATCAAACTGCGAACATTCATCGTAACCACATAACGCGTGTGCAGCGCCATAGGTAATACATATCTCGCTTCTTCTCGTGCAATGCCAAGTTCTCGCAGTTTCGCGTAGCTTTCGTTGGCGCTTATCATCGCATCACGATATACTTCCGCTGCTTCCTCTTTAGCACTTCGCTCTAACTTTTCGGGAATATAATAATCGAATCCTTTTTCCTCCATATATCTCGTACTTCGCGCGGTATGGCTTGCTATACGGTGCTCTAACAGTTCTCTGCTCAACGCGACGCTTATCTCCGCGATATCAAACGTGAAGTAGATATGCTCAAGTGCCGATGAATAGTCGTTAAATGTGATAAACTCAACTATTTCGCGGGAATCGTGCATTGTGGGAACACCACTTATCCTCGCCGCATCGGCGACTAAATCCAAACCATCCTTTGTTACTCTTAGCCGTTTTACCTTCATCGTATGCTTTCACCTATGATACGAAACTATAAGACCGATTTGTTCTTTAAATAATGCTATACCAGTTAGTTCTCTCGCTACTCATGACTACAATCCTCTCTCAAATTACCATTGTTCCTGAGATAAGTAAAAAAGAAAAGTTTTAAAAACATCTCTGTCTAAAATAGGTATTATGAAGATAAAATGTAACGGCGAGGACCGAGATGTCAGAAGCAAGAGATTAGGCGAAATCATAAAAGAAGTTAACGGGGACTATCGTTCGGGTTGTATAACCGCTGTTGTATCAGAGAAGGAGAAATTAGAGTTGAAAAACGAATTTGCTATAACGTCAGAAGCGGGGGAAGCGAGAATAAAGATTCTCAGGGAGTCAGAAGTCGAGAGTGATGCGTTATCTTTGTTCCTTGCGGATTATAATAGGTTCCACAATGGCAGTGGTGTAGTAAGATGGAAGACGGAGGATGTAACGGCTATTGGACCTATCGTAACGAATTTATCAGTGGAAAAAGGAGAGCATAGATACAAGAAGTGGGATGTATTCATAGGCTTCGGCGGCTTTGATCCAAGCCAGACATACTTGATGATAAGTAAACGAGACCATGAAGCTGCTTATGGCACGGGAGCCGACGCAGTGATAGGCAGGTTAACGAGAGGAAGAAGTATTATTTCTGATTTATCTGTTGGTGATGAGATAGAGAAGATACATCCTATCGTGACAAAGGCGGAGCGAATGGGCTTTTGCACTTCTGATTTGACTATGGAGATAGAGGAGGGGCAGGAGATATACACGTATGCGAAGGTAAAGCTCTTCCGCGAAGCACCGATGTCGAGCGAACATTTCTTTTCCCTTACAAGCAAGGGTGTTATCGTCGTGGATGACTTAACATCTACTTACGTAGCGTCGAGCGCATTAGGCGGGCTCAATTTGCCACCTGAGAACATCCAATACAGGTCGAAACATCACCTGTCAGTGCGAAATGACGGGGTAGATAAGGGGAAAGTATTTATATATAAGGAGGGCAGACTGCCGAATCCCGCACACAATGTGCTTGGTAAGATAGAGCAGGGCGGCGAATTGATAGATTACGCAGAGGTAGGGGATACGATATATACAATATCTGAGCCGAAGTGGATGATGGTAGTAGGGAAGACGCAAAAAGAAGCGGAAGCGTTTTTTGCGGAGGCGGACATCGAGCAGGTGAGGGAAGGTAATGAAAGTGACGATGGAATTGTCGTGGACCAGATGCCTGCATTGACAACGGAGATTATGGATAGGGGGACGGTGAGGACTGTGGGTGTGGATGCAGAAAGAGTATTTGAGATAGAGCTATTTTACGAACAGGCGCCTAAGACTGTGTGGTATTTCAAGAAGCTATCGGGCTTGATACACAGGCCAATAGGCATTTTGAACACGTATTTCAGTGTTGCTGGATCTATGGTGCTGTTTAAAGGAAATGAAGAAGAAGCGGGTACACTTGTGCCGGAGAACATACCAAAAGGTACTGCCAAGGCGGGTATATTAGGAGTTACGAACATGTCCAGGTCAAACAAGGGGCTAATGGGCATACGATTGAGCGATAGCGATAAATATAGCCCCACGGGTGAGACTTTTGATGGTACTAATCTCGTACTTTCGTTCTCTAATCTTACCTCTTCTTCTCTCTCTTACATAAGCAAGCTGAAAGAAGGGGATAGGATATATGTAAAGGAGAAGATGTAGCATATTTTCGCCTCCAGGAGTTATGGGCTCTAATATCTCAGGTATTTTGTAGTCATTCTCCGTAATATGCTGTCAAGTTTGGTGATATGTTTCCACTCGTTCCAGAGCTGGTTCTTTGTTTAGGCTCATCATTTTTAAGATTAAACGCCGTATCATAAAAAGGTGGTTGTATGAATGAGTAAAAGGAAGAGCTTCGGGTGGGAGAGTGGATGAAGGGATACTGTTATTGGATCTTTCAAGGGCGTGGAAGGTAACTGCGGCAACATCACCAATATTTATGTTCGTAAATATTCATTCCCCGTCATTCTTTGATCCATGGCTAATTAAAATAGTATGTTTAAATATTTGGATATGTTTATCTAACATGAAAAATACGAGGCTCTTATTGCCTTCTTTCATTCCTTGTAATATTCCTGTTAGTAC
>JAOZPO010000017.1:0-9134 GCA_029932715.1 Halobacteria archaeon
AAACGATAACGATAGCAACTTCTTTAGCGCCTTCTGAGATACCAATTGCAAAAGCTCTCTCTATCTGTCTTTTTCCCGCTGCATAAAGAAGAATCTCCAGACTCAAGTCGCTCGTTATGTTATTCCCCCGCTCCACAGCTCTTAATGCCTTTACTACCGCTGATTTAATATGCTCCTCGCCTGCGATTAGCTCTGCATCCATAGCCTGTATGGTTACACCATATTTATGACCGGTACTTTTCAATAAAGAGATGAAATCGCCAACATTTGATACACAGACCTTACCAGCAATTATTTTGCAGTTCCATACTTGCCCTTCTTCACTCATTGCCCAAATGAGCAGTTCCAGTGTAGCCCGGTATTTTTTGTGGACCTCGATATTGTGTTACCTCTGCAAGCTCCTTCAGACATTCGGGATTCCGTGCAGTGGTCATGTCACCGAGCAGTTCGTTCCTAACAAGACCTTTTAGAAAACGCCTTATTATCTTACCGCTCTCTGTCTCTGGCAAGTCAGAGACATAGTAAGTGACTTCAGGTGTTGCTACTGGACCTACTTTATCTCTCACTGCTTTTACTATTTCCCGGTCCATATCTTCATTAGATTTTTCAACACCTTTTTCCAGCACAACGAAAAGAGCAGGTACTTCACCTTTTATCGCATCCTGTTTGCCTACCACGGCAACATCAACAACTTCTTCAAGGTCTTGAACCACCTCTTCTAACTCAGCAGTACCTAACCTGTGCCCCGCAACCTCCATGACATCGTCAATCCGCCCTGTAACTTTTATAAGTGTCTGACCACCTATTTCCATACCTGTTTTTATTGCACCATCACCTGAAAAATATGTGTCCGTACCATATCTACTCCAGTATTCTTCCACGTATTTCTCTGGATTTTTATATAGCCCTCTAAGCATAGAAGGTATAAAGGGAGGTTTTACAACGAGATATCCTGATTCCTCCTGCTTCACCGGCTCTCCATTCGCATCCAGAACATCGTATCGAACTCCGGGAAGTGCAGGACCTGCTACGCCCGGAACGAACGGACCTATACCAGGGAGCGAAGATAGAAGTATTCCACCGGTCTCTGTTTGCCAGTATGTATCCACCAGCGGGCAGCGGCTCTCTCCTATCTTCTCGAAGAACCATTTCCATGTGTCCGGGTCAATTGGTTCACCGACCGAAGCTAAAAGCCTTAGAGAGGAGAAGTCATGCCCTTCAATCCATTCATCACCCGCGGCTCTTAACGCTCTTATTGCCGTAGGTGCGGTATAGAATATTGTCACCCCGTATTTCTCTATTATTCCCCACCATCTACTCACATCAGGATAGTCCGGAGCACCTTCATACCATAGCACGGTCGCACCAATGAGCAAAGGGCCGTATAGTGCATAGGAATGCCCTGTTATCCATCCTATATCTGCCGTTGACCAGAATAGGTCATCAGGATGTAAATCTGCGACAAGCTTCATTGTTAATGCCACTCCTACACTGTACGCGCCGCAGGAGTGCATAACTGCTTTTGGTTTGCCTGTCGTCCCGGAAGTGTAGAGCAGGAAACCATAGTCATTTGAAGTAATTACCTCTGGTTCGCAGTAAGCTTCTGCATCTTTCATCAGTTTGTCGTAGTAATGGTCTCTACCTTCTTTCATTCCTACCTCACTATTCGCTCTCCTTACTACCACACAGTTCTCTGCTCCTACTTTCTCCAGAATCTCTCCTTCGTCTATCCTCTTTTTTAACTCTATTATCTTGCCTCTCCGGTAAAAACCATCCACTGTGATTAGTATCTTAGAACCCGCATCCTCCATCCTCTCTCGCACTGCATGGGGTGCAAATGCAGTGTAAACGATTGAGTGCCATGCTCCTATACGCTGACACGCTAAAGCAGCTATTGCAGTCTCGGGAATCATCGGCATCCAGATGGTCACAGGGCTTCCTTTCTTTACTCCAAGATGCTTTAAGACATTTGCAAACTTGTTTACTTCTCTATATATATCCATATAGGTCAAGACCTCATGAGCTTCATCCTCAGGTTCCGGCTCCCATATTATTGCCGCCTTATTCCTGTTCTCCTCCAAATGCCGGTCAAGACAGTTGTAGGATAAATTTGTCCCATTCCCCACAAACCAGTTGAAATATGGTGGTTCCAAGTTCACAACTTTGTCCGCATCCCATTCGTCAAACCAGTAAATTAGCTCTTTCGCCTGCTTTGCCCAGAACTCTTCTGGATTATTATTCGCTTCCGCATAGATCCTTTCATCACTAAAGTACGCCTTTTCCTTCATCTCATCCGTGGGCACGTAGACATCCTTATTCTCCGCATCCTCTTCCACCCACTTTATTCCCGCTTCTTTTAGTCTTCTCCCCACATTCACGCTCATTGTTATATCCCTCTTACTTAATTAATATAATAAATCCACTTTTGCTATCTATACATGGCTTTGACAAATTAATCACTCACAAGAGATGCTTTCTTATGCAGGGGTTGTAAAGTAAGGAAACCGTCACTTAACTTTAAGTTCTTCTCCAACTCTTTATACCGATTCCGAATTGTAATCGGGGTTGTACCCGCAACCTTGGCTATTTCTCTCTCTGACACTGATTCACCAGTTAAATGCGCAGCGAGAGAGATCGCAGCAGCGGCAGTTCCCGTCGGACCCCATCCCTTAGCCGTTCCCACATCTTTTTTTAATAGCTCTATCGCCCTTTCCCTTATTTTACCCCTTAATCCCAGCATGGAGCAGAAACGAGGTATGTAGTGTGCAGGGTCAGCAGGAGCAAGCTTTATCTCTAATCTCTTCAAGAGGAATATATATGTTCTCCTTATTTTCCGCAATGGCATCCGCGAAACCGCGGTGATCTCCTTCAATGTTCGGGGCACCCCGTACTGCCTGCAAGTGACGTACAGCATCGCTGAGACCAGCTCTTCTATACTCCGCCCCTTAATCAAATTGCGCTTCGCCGCCCTTCTGTATAATACCGAAGTAGATTCTTTTATATCGTCCGGCAGCTTCAGTGCCGATGCCATTCTCTCTATCTCACCAAGTGCGAAGGAAAGGGACTTTTCGCCACTATCCATGCTTATTATCCCACGTAATCTTTTCGTACGTAAGAGTACATTAGGAGTAGGCGTGCTCAGTCCTTTATTATGCGTTCTATAAGTCATAGGAGGCCCTGTTCTTATCTTTTTAGCTGCTTGCTCTTCGTTATACGAGCGCCATTCGGGTCCCGTATCCACGAGATTCTCCGCTATTATCACTCCACAATTAGCGCAGTAAAGCTCTGCATGCTTGGGGTCAGTTATTATATTCGTGGATCCGCATTCCGGGCACTTCCTTATTTTATCTTCCATAAATATATAATGCTCCTTATGGCATAAATAATTAACGGGTGCCCAAATTTTTATTCCCCATCCGGGCGATGTATTTTCTAATGCCCGTACCGGCGACAAAAAAAGCAATCTTTATATATGATGAAAAAGGAAGAAGATGTAGTATAGAAAAGAAGGTGATAAAAAATGCCAGCAGTAGTGGATATAGAAAAGTGTGATGCCTGTGGAAGTTGTGTAGAGGAGTGTCCGGTGGAGTGTATAACCTTAGAGGGTGAAGGTGACGCACAACATGCGGTAGTTAACGCAGAGGAGTGTACCGACTGTGAGGTCTGTGTGGACGTCTGTGAGCAAGGCGCAATAAGCATGACGGAGTAGTAGATCACAGTTAGGAACAAATAGCAAGCGAGAATAGCCTCCAAATCGGGGCTTCTCTCTCTTTTTATTTCCCTATATGCTCCGGTAGTCAATCATATCCTTTCATTTTCGATAATTCACAACGCCATCGAGGAAATGATAAAAGTCCATGTAATCCACGCCAACGCCTGCTTTCGATATGTATGGTTTTTGTCAATAAAACTGATGTCAGGGTAAAAATTATCATCTCGAAACTTACAGTATTCCAGGCCAACACAGGACTTGAAGCCGTTCCATTCATTGTCAATGTGGCTGCCCGTGACTTCAATACCGCCATCGGCATTGAATAGCCAGGATAGCGAGATACATCAGCGGTGTAGAGCTTACGTATTCCCCTGATATGATGTCTATGACGTGGGTCATCTTTTTTTTATACCATAGGCTGCTTCTCTTCCCTTAGCACCGGCAATCGCATGGTATTCAACAACAAAGCAGCCTTAACCTCTTTGGCACGTTCCAAAAGCAATTCCTTGCCCGTTGGTGTGAGTGCGAATATCGGGATTGCCGTACCAGCCTGCAAAATCGCTTTATTCTTTGCGAGTACTCTTATGTACTCTGATGCGCCCGCAGTAATCAGATCAGCGACTTCGTAGAACTCCTCTGCCTCCTCTCTTGAGATGCCCGTGAGATGTACCCCGAATATAACTGCGTGCTCGCTAATTGCTTTACACTGCTTAGCGACTTCCAGTGTGGACACGGTAACTCCCACTCTTTCGTAGCCAAGACGAAGCGCCATCTGCAAACCACTTGCCTGGTTTATCTGCACAGGATCGAGTATTTCTCCTCCCTTCGCCTTCACACTTTTTATTATTCCTTCCACTGGTGTAGTCTCAATTACACCACTCAGTCTCGCCCCTATGCCCTGCACCAGTGCCGGATTAGACGTGATTACTGTGCCTGCACCTTCACAAACCGTTACGGTAGCATCAAGCATCCCAAGACGGAGTGCAGTCATAAAAGTCTCTGAAGCGCCGAAACCAACAAAAACCTCTAACTCTACTTCTCTATTCGCGGTACACATCCCAAAATCTTGTATTCTGAATTCTACGTTCGCTTTTACCACCTGCTCGTTCAGTTCCTTTAAGCCTCGCTTCTTCTCCCACAATGGGCAGTATTTGAGCAGCGGTTTGCCAACTTCGACTACTTTACCGCTTTCTACTACTACTCTCGTCTTCCCTAAGGTTTCAAGGACATGCCTGTCTTTTTTCATCTTGCATTAGCACATAAATCAATTAATAATAGTAAAAATAGATATGAATTAATATTAATGAAGTAGATAGCGCATTTGTAATTCAAAGGAAGTAAGAAGGTTAAATATGAGTGTTGAAAAAGTGATAAAAATACTGCTGGTCGAGGACGAACCCGCGCATGTATCTTTAGTGCAAAGGACATTGTCCAAATCAGCTGCAACTCGCTTTTCTTTTGATACCCGAGTTGTTGAGTGTCTTTCCAGTGCTATTGAACAGCTACATGGCGATGCTTTCGATTTGGTTCTGCTCGACCTCGGGCTTCCGGATAGTCAAGGACTAGAAACAGTTTCGTGTGTTTACGAAGCAAACCCTGACACCCCTATTGTGGTGCTCACTGCGCTTTCAGACGAGGAGATTGGACTTCAAGCGATGCAGAAAGGTGCTCAGGACTACTTAATTAAAGGACATTATACGTCTGACACACTGGCAAGAGCCATCTGCTATGCTATTGAGCGGCAGAATGAGGTGAACCGACGGAAGAGAGTGGAAGCCGCACTGCAAGAAGCTCATGACGAGCTGCAAAAGCGTAAAGAGCTATTAGAAGCACAATCTGAGCTCCAAACCATTCTCACCAATGCTATTCCATTACTGCTAAGAGGTGCATCCCATGAGAAGGCGAACGTGTTCATTCTACAGATGTGTGACAACATCGAAGATATGCTGTGGAAGAAATACTTAGCAGAGCAGGAAGAGGTGGTTGATATGAACACTATGGTCGGAGTTTTATGCAGAATAATGAACGAACTGGGTGGTGATTTTGAGATAAAAAGCGTAGATGGTAAAAAAAGTATCATAAAAGGCAATGCCTGTCCCTGGGGTACACAGGCGCAGAAGAATCCTGTATTGTGTATGCTCTGCAAAGGCATCTTCTCACGCATAGCATCAAAGGTATTCGAGAACGTTGCTGTGTATCTCGATAAGACGATAGGGAATAGAGACAACTGTTGTATTATATTGATCCATGCGTACTAACGCTGAAGTTAAGTCCGTCTCAAACGTCTTAGCCCTCTCTTATCCATCGTCAGTTTAGTAACAAGGAGTTTTTTATAGTGCGATACTTAATATTAGATAAAACAAATAATTGAAATGCATATAAAAATGCCTGTATTAGACTGTATGTAGCTATGAAACCTTAGGGGTGTTAAAGAAAAGAACATGGAACGGCTATCAACAGGTATAAAAGGGCTTGATGCTCTGATCAAGGGCTATCCGAAAGGACGGGCTATTCTGGTAACGGGCGAGTCGGGCGCGGGAAAGACTATCTTAGGATTGCAATTCCTGAATGCGTGCTGCGAAGCCGGCGTGAAATGTGTATATATAATTATGGAAGAAAGGCTGGAAGACGTAAAAGCCCAGGCGATGAGTTTTGGCTGGGATTTGGATGGATATGTGCATAATGGGTTATTACGGATTATAGATGTATTAGAGCGAAGAATCAGATGGTTGGATGATCAAACGATCATAAGGTTAGAAGAATCCGATGATGTACATAGAGTGGAAAAACCGTATAAAAGCCTTATTAGAATACTTTCTGACATCTACGAGGAACGGAAGTTATGTTCTATACCAATTTCCGGTGTTCGAAGAGAAAAGAAAGAAGTGCCTGATGTTGTCATTATAGACAATATTGGTGTGGTCGCAATGGGAATCCCAACACCGGAACTAAGAGAGCAGTTAGATGGTCTGGTATTCAAATTGAGTGGGCTGGGCTGTACATCTCTCATTATTTCTGATGACGCCGTAAGGAGGATGAGCAGGGATATTATGCTGTATTCAGTTTATGGTGCGATTAAGCTGCAGAAACGTGACAATCCATACATAAATAAGAGAGAACGGGTAATGGACATCATAAAAATAAGAAACACAAAAATACCACTTGATTATCTATTGTTCGATATAACGGATAAAGGTATAGAACTAATCGCTAAATCAGAAGACTGAATGAAATAGTAGTTATATTATAGAAGACTCATAATTAACTAATCAGCATCAATCAGAATAAAGAATAGAATGTGATGAAAGAAATAGAATGAAATCCGAAGAACTTTACGAACTTGCATCAAAGTATATGCCGGGTGGGGTTAGTAGTCCTGTTCGTGCATATAAGCCTTATCCGTTCTTTACCAGTCATGCGAGAGGCTCGAGGATATACGACGTTGACGGTAGAGACTACATTGACTACTGTTTAGCTTATGGACCGCTTGTACTCGGGCACGCGAACGAAGAAGTAAAAGAAGCAGTTAGCGAACAGATTGAACGCGGTTGGCTATATGGGACGCCACATGAGAAGGAAATTGAGCTTGCAAAGAAGGTAATAACACATTATCCCTCAATTGAGATGGTTCGGTTTGTTAATAGCGGTAGCGAAGCCACGATGGCAGGGATAAGACTTGCGAGAGGTTTCACAGAGCGTAACAAAATAATAAAAATCGAGGGGGGGTTCCATGGTGCCCATGACGGCGTTCTGGTAAAAGCAGGTTCGGGCGCTACCACATGGGGTATTCCCGACTCACAAGGCGTGCCTGAAGATTTAGTGCGAAACACGCTTCAAGTCCCGTTTAATGATGCCGGGTTACTCACCGAGGTGCTGGCGAAGAATCAAGGCGAGGTAGCTGCGGTTATAATAGAGCCGGTGATGGGGAATGTGGGACCAATCCCGCCGGAGGATAACTATTTAAGCGAAGTGCGGCGAATAACGAAGGAACATGAGGTTTTACTCATCTTTGACGAGGTAATTACCGGGTTCAGGCTCGCGTTGGGTGGAGCACAGGAGTTTTACGGTGTCAGTCCTGATTTGACAATATTGGGTAAGATAGCTGGTGGTGGATTCCCTATCGGCATCTTTGGCGGTAAAAGTGAAATTATGGAAATGGTTTCGCCTTTGGGCTCCGTGTACCAGGCAGGGACTTTTAGCGGTAATCCCGTCTCTATTACTGCGGGAGCGAAGACGATAGAGATATTAGAGCGAGAAGGAGTACCACAAAGGCTAAACGAATTGGGTGACAATATGCGGACCGCTTTACGTGATATAATACATGATACAGGATTCAAGGGTTATGTCTCAGGTGTAGGCTCGATGTTTAAACTGTTCTTCAGTCCGTCTGGTAAGCCGATTAGAAACTATGCTGACGCTTTGAATTGCGATAAGACGAAATATTTGAGCTTTTTCCGTACAATGCTTTCCGCGGGTGTGTTCTTGCCTCCTTCGCAGTTCGAGACGAATTTTATCAGTTTCGCGCATACCGGTGAGGATATAGAGAAGACGGTAGAGGTATATAAGGAAAATGTAAGTAATGTAAGTACGAAGGTTGTAAAGTAAAATATCCAACGTGCCGTTTTATTTACTAACTACACATACATCTAATATTATATTGTGCGTTATATATTTCAACGAGCACGGTAAGAGTAAAAATGAGAATCAGCACAGATGACTAAAACTGATAAATTGAAAAGTAAGGTGCTTGTATCCGACAACCTTTCAGAAGAGGGGCTAAATAAGCTGCGAGAGTTTGCGGAAGTAGACGTCTTACTGAATTTGAGCGAGGAAGAACTGAAGGAGCGAATTGCGGACTATGATGCGTTAGTCGTGCGAAGTGGCACAAAAGTGACAAAAGAGATAGTAGAAGCGGGTACACGGTTGAAGGTAATCGGTAGGGCGGGTGTCGGTGTGGACAATATAGACGTGGGAACCGCGACGGAGAGGGGGATAGTGGTGGCGAACGCGCCGGAGGCGAATACCATCTCTGCTGCGGAACACACCATAGGAATGCTACTCAGCCTTTCGAGGAATATACCAACTGCGAATCTCTCTTTGAAGTCAGGTAAATGGGACAGGAAGAAATACATGGGTATGGAAGTGAACGGGAAGATACTGGGCATACTGGGCCTGGGACGAGTAGGAAATGAAGTAGCGAAGAAGGCAAAGGGGCTGGGAATGCGAGTTGTTGCATACGACCCTTTTATATCACAGGCAGAAGCGCGGGGAATTGGCGTTGCTCTTTTGAGCTTTAAAGATGTCCTCTCTACATCTGATATTATCACGGTTCACACACCCCTGATGAAGGACACGTATCACATGATTGGTAAGGATGAGTTTGCGATGATGAAAGACGGTGTTCGGGTGATAAACTGTGCTT
>JAOZPO010000017.1:9144-14148 GCA_029932715.1 Halobacteria archaeon
GGTGGAATAATAGACGAGGATGCGCTGGCAGATGCGATAATGAGTGGGAAAGTAGCTGGCGCTGCTCTGGATGTATTTGAGAATGAACCACCGGTGGATTGTGAACTGCTCGAGCGTCAAGAAGTGATTGTAACACCCCATCTCGGTGCATCTACAAAGGAAGCGCAGAGAGCGGCAGCAGTGATTATTGCGGAGGAGGTAATAACAGGATTGAAGAACAAGCCAGTGAAAAATGCAGTGAATATGATATACATAGAGGAGGAGCTGAGGGACATCATAAACCCTTATCTTGTACTGGCAGATAAACTTGGGCGGCTATGTGCGCAGCTAATAGCAAAATCGAGTCGAATGGAACATTTCAATGTCTCTTATGAGGGCAAAATAGTAGACAACACGAAGATAATAACCGTGGCAATGCTTAAGAGCGTTTTGTCGTGGTTCCGGGACGGCGTGAATTACGTGAATGCCGAAGCGATAGCGAAGAAATCAGGGATAAGAGTTACGGAAAGCAAAACCGAGGACATTGAAGTGTAGCCCTCCCTGATTACTCTTTCTATAACAGCACGGAGTGATGGAGAAGAGGAGAAGAGGAGCGTGGCAGGCACGTTATTCGGGAAAGACGACCTGAGAATAGTAAATATAGATGGATATGGCGTGGATGCTTCTCCTTATGGCTATATGCTCATCTGCTCATTCTTAGACAAGCCGAGGGTGATAGGACCCGTTTGCACTGTTCTGGGTGATAACGGCATAAACATAGCGAGGATGCAGGTAGGACGGGAGGAAGCAGGCGGCGAAGCGGTTATGGTGCTTAACGTAGACAGCAGGGTTGGTGAAGCGACAATGGAGGAGATAAGGAAGGTTCAGAACCTCATTGCGGTGAGACAGGTGGAGTTGTAAATATAGCCTCTCTCTCCGTTCGCAATAAAAAACCTTTTTTAAAACGTATTAGTTACATTGATCAAGAATAAACTTTCTTTTTGTACAGATGGAAAGATGAAGAAGAGAACAAAGCCGAAATTCGAAAGATACGGCTGGTGGAAGAAGAAGAAGCTGAGTAAGAGCTGGAGGAGACCGCGGGGGCATGATAATAAGATGCGTGCGCACATAGCAGCGAAGGGCGCAATGGTGAAGTCGGGCTACCGAAGGAAGCGAGAGGAACGGGGTTTGCATCCTTCGGGAATGCGAGAAGTACTTGTTTTCAATACGAATGATCTTAGCATTGTGGTACCGGGCGAGACAGTAGCGCGAGTAGCATCAGGAGTTGGCGGTAGAAAGAGGGAACAGATAGAAGAAGAAGCGGCAACAGCAGGTATAAAAGTGCTCAATCCCAGACATTAATTAATTAGCCCGGAAATAAAAAGCCATGCCAAAACGAGCTCCCGATCCCATTACAGAGGGAGAGCTGAATAGAATCCTGGATGTCGCCATCGTGAATGAGCGGGACTATCTAATATTACGACTGCTTGCGAGGACAGGTATCCGTATAGGAGAGCTTTATGGTGTTTGTAAGCAAGGGAAACGGATGTATGGTATCCAGAAGAAGGACATTGATTTCCAAAACAAGAGAATGTGGGTATATACATTGAAGCAGAAGCGATATGTGAGGCGTGAAGTGCTCGTTGACGATGCCACTATCGTGCTGTTAAAGAGGTACACAGAGAAGATGAAGCCCGATGATTATGTATTCAGAAGCATCTCGTACCGGCAGATACAAAGATTACCGAAGAAGTATGCCCTGCTTGCGGACATCGAGAAGAACGTATCGTGCCATTCCCTTCGCCACTTCTTTATCACGAACTCATGGCGCAAAGGGATAGATATTGCCCGGCTTCAGTATCTCGCGGGTCATACCGACTTGAAGACTACGATGATATACACGCATGTGACGACAGAAGATGTGGAGAAGAAATACAGAGAGATATACGAGCGATAGCGGTAAATCATTAAGAGCGTCTCTTTTAGCTCGAGCTAGCCGATGCACAATCTCCACCTATGGCAATATCGTCAAATACGAATTTTACTTCAATTTCCTTACCCGCAAGCATTTTCACGCTCTCTAGCAAAAGCCGATTTTTATTTGTCAGTTCCTCTTCCAGCGAAATTAGGTGTCTATTCGATCTGGCGGTTCCTTCCTGTAATCGCGTAAGTTGCCTCCTTCTTGAACCAAGTGACTGCTCGTGCTCTTTTATTTCTTTGCGTATCGTCATATCAGATAACTTACTACTTGTCTTCACAATTCGTGATTGTAATTGCTCATGTTTTACCTTTATCGTGGATAGTTCAGCAGCACTTAGCAGGTGGTCTATCCAGTTTAGTGTCTTGTCTCGCTTTCGTGCCTTCAGGATACTGGAATCTGCTTCCACAAGATTCTCTATTGCGATTAAAAACGCATTTATGTCTTCTCCAAGTGCCTGAACGGGAGATGACAGAATAGAAGATACCGCTCTTCGCTCTTCTGGAGTGAATGTATACCGCCCGCTATCGTCCTGCTTCTTTAATAGCTTGAGCTCTTTCATAATAGGCGAGAACAATCTACTAATCTCAGATTCGAGCGCGTTTAACTCTCGTTTCCGCGAAGCTAACTCAGCTTCGAGTTCTTTGTAACGTACCCATTCTTCTCCCTCTTCTATACTCCTCAATTCATTCTCTTCTGCTTCCACATCACTTTCGAGTGCAGAACGCTCCTTTTCATTATCATTAATCTGCTCTTTTTCCTTCTCCATCTCTGATAATATGTCTTTTATGCCCCGTACCATCTCTTGTACCCTCTCCAGGTCCTTAATCTTGCTCTCTTTTCCCTTCATTGGTCTGATAAGTAGGTTCAGACAGACTCTCAATCGCTTGAGATCAGAGTCAATTTCCTTTACCTCATCGGGAAAGAGAGACCGAACATAGTAGAGGGTCTTCGCTGATTTATCAAGCGTGAATTTCGTGCTGGATGTCGTTGCGTCATAAAAAGATAAAACAGTCTTATAATCGGTTTGTGTCGGAATACTGATCCTTTCCGTCAGCGAATGGATATCCTTTACCACTTTATCCCTGTTGGGTAAACCTATTTTCATGATAGTATCAGGAATATCCTCCTTCGGGTCGGCATCCTGGAGTGTGGATGCTTTTTGCTTGAGTCTCTCACGTATAGCACTTATCTCGCTATATAGCTTATCAGCATTTGCACTCAGGCCATGGAATAGCGATTTCGCGACTGTCTCCAGCCAGGCATCTATTTCATCGAATGCTACTGTGGATGGTATTTCGCCCTTGCCAACGATTCTTTTTAACCACTTCACATGTTTATTATATATGCAATAGTTATTTTTCCATTGTATTATATTAGTGTACGTTATTTATTTATTTGTTTGCTAAATCGTTTTTTTTTTTGCGATGGAAATAGAACAACTGGGTGAAATAGGATTAATAGGGCGAATAGCGAAGAAGTTTCGTGTTGAGGGACAAAACGTAACAGTAGGAGAAGACGATTGCGCTGTTATAGAGTTTGCTAAAGCACAGGCAGGTAGCAAATATCTCGTTGTCACCACGGACACGCTGCAAGAATCCACGCACTTGCCCGAAGGTATCTCTCCTTTTCAGATAGGCTGGAGTGCCGTTGCCGTTAATCTAAGCGATATTGCTGCAATGGGTGCTCGTCCCTATGCTTTCACGATCGCAATGGGTATCCCAGCACATACAGATACTGCGTTTGTTGATGCCGTAGTAGAGGGAATAGAAGAATGCGCATCCTCTTACGGTACTATTGTGGTCGGAGGCGACCTAACAAGGAGTAAAGAGCTTATCTTAACCGGCACATGTTTCGGGTTTGTAGATAAGCCTGTAAGACGAGCGGGAGCAAAAGTTGACGATCTTGTTTGCGTGACCGGCTCGTTGGGTCGCGCTGCTCTTGGTTTAAAAATAATAAGAGAAGGGCTGTCAGTGCCGGAAAAAGTAGAAACCGTGGCGAAAAAAGCACTGTTCCAGCCTGTGCCGCGAATACGAGAAGGCATTAATCTTGCCAATTCTGAATTAGTTACTTCAATGATAGATATTAGTGATGGTCTCTCGCTTTCTCTTGCGGAACTTGCGAAACGCAGCAACGTAGGATTCGAGCTATATGAAGATAAAGTGCCGGTATTAAACGATGGAATAAGGTCTGTGGTGCCTGGCGCTGATCTTCGTGACCTTGCATTCTTTTACGGTGGTGATTACGAATTGCTGTTTACCGTTGATGCGAATACACGGGAAGAGGATTATACAAGGCTGCAAAAAGAGGTTGAAATGACCATTATGGGCAAAGTAGTGCGTTCAGAGGAAGGCATTTACATAAAGAAAGGAGCTAATAAGGAAGAGATAGATATAAGGGGCTATCAGCATTTTACTCTTTAGATGGATAGATTAACACTAAATCGTTCTGCCTGCGTACTCAAAAAGAAAGCTTTACACGCCCATACAAAGCGTTCTAACCTTCTCTTCACCTTCTCGTGGTCCACGCATAATTAACAGATCGCCCTCCTTCAGCACGGCATTGCCCATGGGATTATATACCCACCTGCCGTCTTTCCTGCGAATCGCCAGTATAAACATCCCCGTCCTGGTTTCTATTCCCAAATCTTTCAGTGTCTTATCAAATATTTCCTTGTTCTTCACTTCCATCTTCAGTATTACCTCATCTGATTCTTTTATAGAGGCTAAGAAAACAGGATGTAGCCCCACGTCACGCATCACCACGTCTGCAATCTCATAGGCTGCATCTGATAGTATCTCAGAGGAGATAGCAATGTGCAGTAAAGCCCGGAGTTCAGCAAAAGTACTCTTCTTCTTTATCCCCTTCGCAGATTTTATCACCAGTATCTCCAGCTCATCCCTCATCTGGTCCATTGACTCTTCTAAGTCTTTCACTTCCGCCGCTATCTCTTTGCTCTCAAACATTACTGCGGAATACGCAAGACCCACCATCAGTTCTGACATATTCTTCATATCTGCTATGCGGTCCGATATCTCCTCTGCCAG
>JAOZPO010000018.1 GCA_029932715.1 Halobacteria archaeon
ACGATTTGCCCTCTACGGGTCCTGCCTGCGCTTCTACTGTCTCACGATAAACGACAATGGGCGGCGAAGCGATTATTGGGATGTCCTCGTCCTTTCTTATCCTGTTTATTATTATCTCAAGATGCAGTTCGCCCATCCCTGATACCAGATGTTCACCCGTCTCTTCATTTATCTCTATCTTTATCATTGGGTCTTCCTTCCCCAACTTCCTTAATGTCTCCACAAGTCGCGGCAAATCCTTTGTGCTCTTCGCTTCCACGGCAACAGTAACAACAGGCTCACTGTAATGTTTCATGCTTTCAAAAGCAGCCATTTCACAACTGGAAAGTGTAGAACCGACCACGGCATCTTTCAAACCCACAAGAGCTGCTATGTTCCCCGCAGGTACCTTCTCTACCTCTACACGCTCCTGACCCATGTATATACCCACCTGCTGAATCCTGTTCTTTTTGTATACGCCCGACACGTATAATTCCTTGCCCTTCTCCAGAGTCCCGCTAAAGAGACGCCCGGTAGCTACTTCCCCTGCATGCGGGTCCACCGAGATACTGGTAACCATAAAAGCGACTTCTCCGTCTCTTTTACATTTCATCATACTCTGCCCTATCTCGCTCGTTTCGTCACCATGCCATATCACCGGCACTCGATACTTCTGTGCCTCTAACGGGCTGGGAAGATGCTCAGCGACCATATCAAGAACCGCTACATACCCTGGACACTTATCCGCTAACTCCTTCATGTTCCCCGCTTTACAATACTCGTATACATCTTTGAAGCTAATCCCCGTGTCTTGCATTGTGGGGACACTTATTGCCCAGTTATACAGTGCGGAGCCAAAAGCGACATTCCCCTTTGCTACATCCAGCTTCCAGTCCTCGTATCTATCCTTTTTCATACCCTGCATCAGCTTGTTTACTTTGTCTATTATCAGTCCAAGCTGGATTTGCATCTGTTGCGCATCTACTTTCAGCTCGTTTATCAGCCGATCAACCTTGTTAATAAAAAGAACTGGTTTTACGTTCTCCTTCATCGCCTGTCGCAGCACGGTCTCTGTCTGCGGCATCGCGCCCTCCACGGCATCCACAACCACCACGGCGCCATCAACGGCTCTTAAAGCCCTTGTCACGTCCCCACCAAAATCTACATGTCCTGGTGTATCTATAAGGTTTATAAGATGATATTCATCTTTATAAGGGTAAACCATAGACACAGTTGCGGCGAATATCGTTATACCCCTCTCCTGTTCCAGATAATAAAAATCCGTGAACATCTGTTCGCCCGCTAAATCCTTTGATATTATCCCCGCACCCGCAAGGAGGTTGTCCGTCAACGTTGTCTTTCCATGGTCTATATGGGCAATGATACCTATGTTCCGTATCAACTCTGACTTGTCCATCAGGGTTTTTACCTTCTCTACTGCTTTCTTTCCTCTCGTTGCCATCTCTTTTCACCTTCCATTTTTCTATTCTTATTTGAAGGGTTTTACATTAAAAACATATCATATAAATAGTATCTTTAAGATGTATGACACGAAGCATAGAAGCCCGGGTGGTGTAGCGGCCTATCATTGAGCCCTGTCGAGGCTCGGACTCGGGTTCAAATCCCGACCTGGGCGCTTTTTTGCCTTCTTAAAACGTTTGGTGTTAAAAGGATAAGGAGGCGGTTGAGATATTATAAAAGTAGCGCGAAAACATGAAAATTATAGTGACTGGTGGCGCGGGCTTCATAGGTTCGCATGTCGTTGACCGGCTGGTGGCGGAGAAACATGATGTAGTAGTCCTGGATAACCTGAGCGCGGGACACGAGGATTTTATAAAGCCGTACATAGATAAAGGGAAAATCAGATTTTATCAAATAGACATCTTGCATGATGACATAACCGGTTTCTTTGACGATAGAGAGGAGGTCTGGCATCTTGCTGCGAATCCAGAAGTACGGTTAGGTGCAGAAGACACAAGGGTTCATCTGGAGCAGAATGTCATTGCAACATATAACGTGTTAGAAGCAATGAGGGCGAAAGGAGTGAGAAGGATGATATTCACGTCCACATCCACCGTTTACGGCGATGCTGATATGCTGCCCACGCCTGAAGAATACCCTACTATTCCTATTTCTTTATATGGCGCCTCGAAACTTGCATGCGAGGCTTTAATTGCCTCTTATTGCCATACTTTTGATATGCAAGCGTGGATATACCGGTTTGCGAATGTTATAGGTCCAAGGTCTTCGCACGGTGTGATTTACGATTTCATAAATAAAATTAGCAGCAATCCTTCGGTGTTAGAAATCTTAGGCGATGGCAAGCAGACGAAATCGTATATTTACGTGACTGATTGTGTGGATGCGATGTTTACGGGTTTGGAGGCAAAAAGTGGAGATGTAAATATTATTAATATAGGCACGGATGAGAAGACAAGTGTGCGGCGAATCGCGGAGATAGTATGCGAAGAGATGCAGGCATCACCGGAATTCCGGTTCACGGGTGGTGCACGGGGTTGGAAAGGGGATGTGCCCGTTATGCTGCTCGATACGAGGAAACTGAAGAAATTAGGCTGGAAAGAGAGGTTTAAATCAGAAGATGCAGTGAGGAAGGCGACTACAAGTTGTGCCGATACAAATCCAGCACAACACAGATAGCCTTCAATTCCCATTCCGATACATTCACTCGATATGCACCTTCTTTGACGTGTTAAAAGTCCAGAAATAAGGTTACCAAGAGCTTCCTTTACCAATTCACTGCTTTCAGTCAGTAGAAATGAATCGAGGCGGTCCAGGATGTAAAAGATACAGAGGCTAACAACTTCAAACTGAGCGTAAATACGCCACGGGAGGTGTTTTTCTCTTATGTTCGCTCCTTTCTATCTCTTTCTTTACCTTTTCTACCTTATTTTCGTCACAGCCGGAAAAATCCGCTGATTCTATCGCATTCAATATCATATCAAGCTCTTCGTAGGAGATCCCAATCTCCGATTCATCCGTCTGACCCGCCCATAACCCAGCAGAAGGCGGTTTATCTAATATCTCTTGCGGAATACCCAGTGCCCCAGCCAGAGCCCTAACTTCTGTCTTCAGAAGATTACCCAGCGGTAGGATGTCCACACCACCATCACCATATTTTGTGAAGTATCCAATTAAGAGTTCGCTTTTATTCCCCGTGCCGACGACCAGATAATTCAGCTTGTTTGCGAAGTAATAAAGAACAAGCATTCTCAAACGTGGCTTCATGTTCGCAGTTGCAATATCTTCTTTTTCCACGTATGTGGTGTCAAGTGATTCAATAGCCGCCTCAAAGACCGTTGAGATATCTATCATCTTTGTTTCTATATCAAATTTATCTGCGACCTGCTTCACATGCTCTATATCCTTGGGGTTGCTTCTGCAAGGTAGAATCAAGCCAAGCGTACTCCGAGGACATGCGTTCTTGCATAATACCGCAGTTACAGAAGAATCCAATCCGCCGCTCATGCCCAGTACAACACCCGCAGCCGATGCTTCTTCCACTTTACTCCTAACCCAGCCGCTTAGTTCCTCTATCACAATCTTCAGTTTCTTATTCATAGCTCTTCCTTTGACTACCAATCAATCAATAAAACAAATAATAAATAATACAGTGTAAATAATACAGTGACCGAATTAGATTTATATGTTTAATGATAAGAGATAATACAGGTGTGTCTTTATGACTTTTGAAATGGGTATTAACGTGCTGCTGGACGGTATAACGGTGATAGCAATAGCAATGATTCCTTTTGGTGAACTGCGTGTCTCTATTCCCCTTGGATTTACGTTTTTTGATATGGACTCTACCCATGTATACGTTCTAGTATACGTTCTATCTGTGATAGGTAATATGATACCGGTAGTGCCATTGCTGCTTTTTCTCGAGCCTGTTTCAAACTGGCTGAGGCGATACTCACTCTTCGACCGGTTCTTTAATTGGTTATTCATGAGAACGAGACGATACGACCATAGGATGGAGAAATACGGCGCTTTAGGGCTAATACCCTTTGTTGCTATTCCTCTGCCCGTGACGGGCGCGTGGACTGCATGTGCTGTCGCTTTCGTCTTTGGCATTCCTTTCCGATACGCATTTGCAGCTATTCTCGCAGGTGTGATGATGGCAGGTGTGATAGTAACGCTGTCGTGCACTGGTGTTTTGGTGATAATAGATTAGGGAGTTTAAAGCTGAGAGAGCGAAGGAGAATGAAGGGGACATACGTGCTAATCATAGAAAATAGTAAGGATACAGAGATAGAAATAGGCAAAATAGGGTGCATAGAGTTCAAGAAGGGTTTTTATGCTTATGTTGGTTCTGCGCTTTCGGGCTTAGAACGAAGAATAGACAGGCATTTACGTGCCCTCGGCGATAACAAGGAATTGCACTGGCACATTGACTATTTCCTGGCGGGTCCTGTGGTAGAAGTAAAGGGAGTGTTATTTGCAGAGACTGCAGATAGGAAAGAATGCGAAATTGCAACGAATATGAGTATGGATTTAGCGTCTATAACTAATTTCGGATGCAGCGATTGCACATGTAAGAGTCATTTATTCTATTCTACGAGCTTACTGCGGCTAAAGGGTCATGTTTGCAATAGCTTTTATGACTCTGGGCTCATCAAGTTGTACACAGTCAACCTGAATGAAGAATAGCAGAAATTATAGCGCTGGCATGCACCAAATTGCCCGATGGCAGAAAGAGACTTACATTACTCAACTAAAGTATACTTTATATACAATAAAGAACATAGCAATGAAATAGGAGAAATGGCAAAGAAGAAGAATAGCAGGGAGAAGGATACTACGAAATGGCAGAGAGCGTTATTAGGCATATTGATGGCTTTGATTATGATTGGTTCGGTAGTTGCGATGATGTTGCAGTTGTGAAAGTACATAAGCTCCTTTCTGGATTAGCCCGCCTATTAGTTCCGCACCTGTACTGTCTTACACGCACGCAATGCCGGGGCAGATTCTGCACCGTCACGCGAATGCCAGTCCTTCTTGTGTGAATACTATTTACGCATTCTTACGTGTTGATTCTTCTAACAGGGCATTTATTTCCCTATAACGATCAATGCGGTTTCTTCCGGCTTTGCTACTTTTCTTTTCGGCATATATCAGAACATCCGCGGACTTTTTATATACCCGTCCTCTTGCTTTGGTGCATTTCGCAGCACTTCCGCTTGGCTCAACATCCCTTTCGGCTCATCGTCCCTTATCACGTCTTTTATGCCAATCACATGGTACGTGGGCTCTATGTCTTCGGTATCTAATTCGTCTAATACCGCGAAATAATCTAATATCGAGCTCAATTGCTCCTCAAATAGCTGCTGCTCCGTTTCATTCAGTGCTATACGCGCCAGCCATCCTATATGCTCTATCTCCTCTTTCCCTATCATACATACATCAATAGGAAATAAAACAAATAAAAGTTCATATCGCGTTTGCCTTTAAACTGGATTGATTATTCACCACTCACTGGTTAAAGCAGTTGAAAAACGGGTCTTCTGGTACTGCCTTTACCGTTTGATACACTATGAATGTTTCAGTCCTCTCAACAGCACCGAAAGAGTGCATTCGCCTTATGAAGTCCGTCATCTCGTCCTTATCATGGAAAAGAAGTTCAAGAAAGAAATCAAACCTGCCGAATAGGAGTTGTATCTTCCTCACATTTTTGCTGTTACTCAAGAACTCCTCGAGTTCCGTTCTCAAATCTGCATCTGGCTTTGCTATGAGCAGGATATAAGCCTCGAATGCGAATCCCAGCTTAGCTGCATCCAGACACACCGAGAAATCTGTTATCACACCCTCCTTTGTCAGCTTCTTCACCCGTTCAAAAGCGACTTGTCTGCTTATTCCGCATCTTCTGCCGAGTTCGGAGTAAGAAAGCCGCCCGTTCTCAAGCAGTGCACTTAGTATGCACTTGTCCTTCTTCTTTAGCTTCGGGTACATTGTTTGATTAGCTAACACCACAAGATTACGCATATTCCCACGAGAAAATATAATGATAACGGACACGATACGTCCAGCATCATCTTCCTATGTTAATCTCTATTGTGTAATCTCGTGGTTTTTGCTTTTTCCTCTACACTGCTATACAAATAGTTATATGATAGTATATATACAGCTATTGTGTTAATCTTGTAGTTTCTAACCTGACCTTCTTCGTCTCTTCCTTACGCAGTAGCACCCTCTCGTTTGTGTTCACATCCACGCACTCTATCCCTTTACCTTTTAGCACCCGCTGCACAGAAATAAGCCTATTGCCTATTCTCAGCACCGCTCCTTGCTTAAAACCCGGCAGCCGGACGGAAAAAGTGACCCTATATGTATTCCTGCCATCTTTACGCCCGTATAATTTACTACTCTCCGAGACAGTTCCACCTAATTTCGCCACTATCCACCGTGAAATCCTACGCCCACATTCCATACTACTAACGTATATATCCAGCCCCTCCTTCAATTCTAACTCTTTTGATATGAACTCCTGGTCCTCTAACGCGGAATAGGCAATCTTTTCCGCATTCGCTATCTCTTCGTCCGTAGGATACCTATCCTCTGCCCTTATCTGTACTATAGCAGCATAATACCCACTCGCTATCCTGTTACAGCGTTCGCAAATACCGCTCTTAAAATTGACTTCTATTTCGCCACTCTGCTCTATCGCTACTCCTTTTAGCTTCGCTCGCACGTCCAATGCCACAGTCGCGCTATCGGCTGATAAATCACATTCTAACGCTTCTACTTCTATTTCAGCACCGTATCTTCTCTTTAGCTCTTTCGTTACCGAATCCACAGCCGCATCTTCTATGCTCGTCTCTTCCCTACCCTTGAAATAGCTGCCACAGTGCTTGCACACACTTAGTGTTACCATCATACGCTCCGGGTCTATTAACTTTATACCCGCCCTGAAACACTCTTTACATACCGAATCTATCAGTTCATCCGTCGTCTTACCACATTGTGGACAAAATTTAGTCCATTTTCTATGTCCTGTCTTCTCTACCATTTTTACCGTTACCAAAAGTCCACCAGCCTCTTCGCTGATCTCCGCACTACTTCCTGCATCAGTCCATGCAGAACCAGGAAACCATGCCTCGAAGTTCTCAAACACAAATAAAGTAGGTAAAAGCGATATCTGGAAGTGGTTGCCCATATATGAAGATTCGTACACATAAAAAGAATCAACCACAATCTATGCAGCATAACTACTTATCACGTTTCCTCTGTTTCTATGCCCAATTCTGTTGTTTCATCTTCTATTACACTTTTCCTCATGTACCACGAAATCTTCACACCTATAAGCGATATGATAACTGCGCCGAGCAGTGCTAAGAATAGGATCTGGTAGCCTATGGGGTAATTACCTTCACTCAATAAGATGATACTTTCGCTCCCGCCCCACACAATCAGCCCGGAGGCGATTATGGAAAAGAATATAGCCCAATGTCTGACTATTTTCGCGCCTTCCATGAACATGTACAGCATCTTACCGATTAGAGGAGCAAGTGCTGCCCCTATATACCACCATATTGCATTTTTGATGAAGACAAAGCCCAATAATACGCTCTCTCCTATTTCCGAGTCCATAGTTATAAAATAATTCCAGCTACTTCCTATACCCTGGAACGTGCCGGTTATAAACAACACGATTGCACCGATATAGGTAACGAATGAGATTCGACCGCTATATAATGATTGCTTCAACGTCTCTGCAAGGTTCATCACTACATTCTCACGCCCTATACCCTTAAGCAGTGTGTAAATCCCTATAAACGCAAGTATTATGCCCAGTGCCTTATCTGAGATATTAAACAATAATGAAATAGCTAATAGAAATAAGATAAGACCTACAGGCGGCAGAACAGTACGGGTGAACTTTGGGTCTTCTAATAACTTCTTTAATACGTAAAAAGTGCTTTCTAATGGCTCACTCTGTCTTACTATCACTCTGCGTACAGAATCTATCTTCACCCTTGACTGAATGAGCGGTATAATCCATTCGTCCTCTGCACCGTCGCTCACAAGAATTGCTGAATCCATGCCTGTATCTGACAGAACAGCATCCAGTTCCTTTCCTATTTCCCTATCTGACTCTATACCCACGCTACTATCACCTGCAATCACTGCTATTTCAACCGTACCACCTTCTTCTGTCGCCATTAGCTTATCATAGACGCGGACCGCTTCAAATATTGCATTTACATCCGAATCCTCAGGATCCGCGAGTGCCAGTTTTGTTGCTGCTGCCACAACCGCTTCTCTACCCATAATAGGTGTCTTTAGCCCTGCTTTCTCCCCTACATCATTATCCCTATCCACACAGAGCACAAGCGTCTTAGAGCATTTCAAAATAGTCATCTCATTCCTCTATACGTACTTCAAGCTATATAAAACTTTTTGAGACCGTGCTGCAAAAAAATGCCGGCTCATTAATTAATTA
The DNA here is from genome assembly GCA_029932715.1 of Halobacteria archaeon. Taxonomy (GTDB): domain Archaea; phylum Halobacteriota; class Syntropharchaeia; order Alkanophagales; family Methanospirareceae; genus QENJ01. Next base: position 8,441 of record JAOZPO010000018.1, read on the forward strand.
ATACTTGCTTGCTGTCAGAAATATGACAACTTCAACTGTCTTGCTATACTCTCTTCTCCCGGTATTTCAACTGGATATTTACCGGTTAGACAGCCAAGGCAAAGATTCTTCGCATCAATGCCTATGGACTCTATCAGTCCTTCTATGCTGAGATAGCCAATTGAATCAGTGTGTAAGAACTTACGAATCTCTTCCATGCTCCTATTTGACGCTAACAACTCTTCCCGCGTGGGCGTATTAATACCGAGGTAGCAGGGTGCTATTATCGGTGGACTGCCAACGCGCAAATGTACCTCTTTCGCTCCTTTGTCCTTCAAAAAGCCCATGATTCGTCTCGACGTGGTACCTCTGACGATGCTGTCGTCCACCAGAACAAGCCTTTTACCTTCTACATTCGCTTGTACGACATTTAATTTCATCCTCACTGCGGTATCTCGTGAAGTTTTACCTGGCATGATAAAAGTCCGTCCCACATACCTGTTTTTTATGAAACTTTCTACATAATCGAGTCCTGACCGTTTCGCATAGCCGATAGCAGATGTGATACCCGAATCGGGCACTGGCGAGACCACGTCCGCTTCTACCCCTTGCTCCTCTGCTAATTTCTCGCCTATCTTCATCCTCACCTTGTATACCAACCTACCATCCAATATGGAATCAGGTCTCGCGAAATAAATGTATTCAAACACGCAGTGTGCAGCCGTTGATCCTCTGTATAACTGATGACTCTCTAAAATGTCCTCTGTCAGCAGCTCCTGAGAGGGATTTATCATTAGCACCTCGCCTGGTCTTAGATCTCGTATTAACTCACCGCCTAACATGTCTATCGCAGTGCTTTCTGATGCTATTACATACCCTTTACCACCGTTACTTATTTCTCCGAGACACAGTGGTTTAATGCCCAAAGGGTCTCTAACCGCTATTAACCTATTATCCATCAGGATAAGCAGTGAGTAAGACCCTACTATACGTCTCATCATCTCCGCGATCGCTTCTACCGGCTCGTGCCGCACCAGCTCTTTTGCAAATAAATGCGCTATCACGTCTGTGTCACTATCCGAATGGAAAATCCTGCCATCTCGTTGCAATTCCTGCTTTAATTCCACAGTATTGACAAGGTTGCCATTATGTGCAATTGCGATTTTGCCTTTACTGTAATTCACGAGCAACGGCTCGGAATTCTCTATCTTTGACATACCAGTCGTGGAATACCGGACATGCCCTATGCCTACATTCCCCCGTAACGATTCTAAGCGAGTTGTAGAGAATACATCGTAAACAAGGCCCATCCCTCTTATCCGTGATATGTCTGCATTCCCTCCTTCGTTTATTTTTCTGTTACTCACCGCTATTCCCGCAGATTCCTGCCCCCTGTGTTGCAGGGTATAAAGTGCATGAAATAATGGTAAAGCTGCATTTCCTTCGTCCAATACCATGCCCACTATGCCACAACTCTCTTTTTCCATTTGCTCACCTTGTATTGCTCTCCTTTGCTAAATAGTAGCTGACCAGTACTTTCTTTGTATCCGCTTTATCTCCTCCACCCTTCTCCTCTCTTTCTCTGGTATCTCCTCCGCCTCCCCCTCGCTCTTCCTACCCGATGACAAAAGCGATTCAAACACAGCTAAAACCGATTCTGCGAGTGCATTCAAATTGTAACCACCTTCTAAGGCAATCACCATCTTACCCGTGCTGCTCTTCGCTGCTATATCTTTTATCACATCCGTGAACAATCCAAACCCACGAGATGTTACGTTCATTGATGCTAATGGGTCGGAGATATGGGCATCGAAGCCCGCAGATACAAGCACAAATTCGGGTTTGAAGTCCATTGCTACCGGCACTAAAACATCATTTAACGCATATAAATAGCCACTATCTGCTGTCCCTGCGTGCAGTGGAACGTTTACTGTGTACCCTTCTCCTTCCCCTTTTCCCACTTCATTTATCCAGCCTGTACCGGGATAATGGGGATACTGGTGCATAGAGAAATACAATACAGAAGGGTCATCGAAGAAGACCTCCTGCGTGCCATTTCCATGATGCACATCCCAATCAGCAATCAAAATGCGTTTGATACCATAATTCCGCTTTAAATGTTCCGCAGCAATCGCTATATTATTGAATATACAGAAGCCCATACCCGCGTTCGGAACGGCGTGATGCCCTGGCGGTCGTACCAAGCAGAAAACATCTCTCAAATTATTAGCCATTACCTGGTCAACCCCTTTTAGCAGCCCTCCCGCGGAAAGCAACGCTATTTCGCCACTATCCCGGCATACCGGTGTATCCGGGTTGAGTAGGCCCCCGCCTCTCGCGCATATCGCTTCCACTTTCATGATGTATGCATCGCGGTGCACGTATCTTATCTGATCTTTTGATGCTTTAACCGGGGTAATTTGGGTCAGTTTCTCTTTGATACCGGTATCTCCAAGCTTTTGCATTATAGCTACTAACCTCTCTGCACGCTCAGGATGAGACCCTGTGTCATGTTTCAGATAATCCTCGTGATAGACAAGTCCTGTGCCACTGTTCATTTTACACGTGGTTATTGAATTCTGGTTATAGCCAAACTTTTATAAACCTTTTTACATTTATCCATTTATGTTTGCTTCGCTAACCACAAGATTACGCAGATTCCCATAAAATATGAATCTAACCAATACCTTAGGTCCAGCATCGTCTTCTTGTGTTAATCTCGTGGTTTTTTTCTTCTCCACTATACAAATACCAGTAACATAGTAAAAGATGAAAGCGATAAGATGGGCGGTTACCGTGCTACTAATCGTGGTTATTATTTCAATAGCAGGCTTATTTTGTGCTGAGCGAACGGAATTAGGAAAACCAGCAGTTACCGGGATAAGACAGGAATTAGGCGAAATTACCGACTCGGAGTCGGAGATTCTGACGAGTGTTACCGTGCAGAATCCTAATCCTGTTTCCATCGCTCTTGTCGCGATAGAAGCCGATGTGCTCATGAACGGTGAAAGGATAGGGAAAATGTCGTCAGTGGGCAATACAGAGTTAAAAGCAAGCCAGGTATCTGTATTACTGTTGTCCACGAAGATAGACAATCAGAAGATTCGCGGCTGGTGGATGTCGCATATAAAGAACGGTGAACGGACGGAAGTGCGAATACCAATGAATTTGATCTTTGACCTTGGACTGACGAAGCATAAATACCCTATTGTGTTTAACAGCAGCCTAAAGACAGATATACTGTCTGATTTAGACTTAGTACAGGAAGAACTGGCAGGGCTTCCAGATGAGCCCGCATCTCTAACGCTAAAAAGTATGAATAGTCGTTTCGGAGAGGTAACGGATGAGGAAACGGAGGTAATTACCACGTTGGTTGTAGCTAATAGGTGTCCGGTTAAAATATCCGGATACTATTATGAGATCGTGATGAACGAAGTGACGGTGGGAGAAGGTAGAGTAGCGGCTAACTTCGCACGTGATTCTGCTACTGCGATTACTTTCATAACACCAATTAGAAATGATAAGATCAATGAATGGTGGGTGTCACATCTGAAGAATGGAGAAAGAACGGAGTTAAAACTGAATATACAGCCGGTTGTAGAGGTAAATGGAATAAAATATAACTACACAATGTTAGAAGCGGAGACGGAGTTCACGACTTCTATATTAAGCACACTGTCAGAAGTTTTTGTATACAGATGGCATGTACTGTACTAAGGAGAAGTGACAGGGAAATGAAAGAGGCGTTGATAGAAACGGGAAAGAATGTGCTTGAGGCGATAATAATAGTCGCATTGATAATTTTTGTGGTATACGCAGCTACGGGAATGTGGCGTATAGGATTTGCGGTCGAATCAGGGAGCATGGAGCCAAATATGCAGATAGGTGATTTGATTCTCGTGCAGTCCCCTGCTCGTACGAAGATCATAACATACGAAGAAGGGAAAGCGCTTGATCATAAATCATTTGGGAAATATGGCGATGTGATCATATACCGTCCGAATGGGTTCACTTCGACAACTCCGATAATACACCGAGCTATGGGCTGGGTAGAAGAAGGAGAAACGATGCCGGGTGGAATACATGCACCACATGAGGGTTACATCACGAAAGGGGATCATAATCCAAGCTATGACCAGCAGAGTTTAGGGGTAACGGTAGGGCAGAAAAAGGTAGCTGTTGGACCTGTGAAACCCAAATGGGTAATAGCAGTGGCGAAGGTGAGGGTACCTTACCTGGGCTATCCCTCGCTTATCTTAAAAGATATTACTCAGAAAATTAAAGATGTTTTTTAATAAGAGGAGATGATAGGAGAAACATGGGACTAAAACCAGGTCGTGCATACACGAAAGTAACAGGGCATGCATACGTGCGAAGGGAATACATGGGCGGAGTGCCGGGAAGCAAGATAACTATTTTCGATATGGGTAATTTGAGCAAAGACTTCCCCGTATCGTTGTCTTTAGTGGCGAAAGAGGCATCTCAAATAAGGCACAACGCATTAGAAGCGGCGCGGATATTCGCTAATAGGTACCTGTTGAAGAATACGGGCCGTAACAATTTTTATTTGAAAATACGGGTGTATCCACACCATGTGTTGAAAGAGAACAAAATAGCTTCGGGTGCCGGTGCGGACCGAGTTTCAAGCGGTATGCGGCACGCATTTGGAAAAGCGGTAAGCACTGCTGCGCGGGTAAAGCCGGGGCAGAGGATAATGAGCATATCGGTAGACAGAGATAATTTCGTAGTTGCGAAGGAAGCGTTGAGAAGAGCGGGTTATAAAATCCCCACACCCTGCCGGATTGTAATAGACAAAGGCGCGGAAGCAGAGGCGGCATAAATAATTTTGAAACGTAAAAGCAAGATTAATTACATAAAGCTTTCGCGAGAAACCTTTTCTTCTTTTACATAGCATACCAAATAGGAATGCGCTTCTTAATATTTATGGCAGCTATTCAATCGAAAAATCAGCTATGGATGCCCATTTTGCCCTTTCGACTTCGTATAGCCACAAACTGTTGTATGCCATCTTGACCAAAGGACTTAAAGGATATTAATAAAAAACCACCATTACTTGGAATAATCGCAAATGGGCATGAATGCAGAACAAAAAATAAAAGGAATCAAAGAGCAATTTGAAATTGATGATGAGGAGTGAAAGAATAAAATTGATGCTTTAAAGAAAAATAGCGAGGTTATTATATTACATACCGGTAGAGAGTTATAGAGCTACATCGTCAAAGAGGTCGCATCGAGGGTAGGCATCCACGAGTGCCCGGGCTCTTTGCTCACGACACTGTGGTCGCTATTGCCATCACCTTGTGGGGTGTCTAACCGACAGAGTATATCTCGTTTTGTGCCTTTGGCAGTATATCTGAATAGCTG
>JAOZPO010000145.1 GCA_029932715.1 Halobacteria archaeon
CGTATCTGAAGTTCCCCAGAGGTGAATTTGGGCGCAGTGCCGAAAGCACGAAGCCAGATACGCTCTGTTATGCGAAGTGCATATTTTTCCCACTTTCATGTTTCAGGCTTAATTCTTTCCTTTATATATCTCTTCTGTTCCCCGTAGTTCATGTTCTCGAACTCTTTGCTCAACTTATCCCGGATTTCACGCATCATTTTCACAGCATCAAATTCCTTCTCACTCCTCATAAGTTATCACCTCCAAAGGACTCCTTATTTCTAATAATGGATAATCATATTTAAGGTTTACAGAATTGTATCCACGAATCCTCTGTAAGTTTACAATGTGTCTGAAGTTCCAGCTCACTAACACGTCCACACACACGGTTTATGGTTGCAATCGCTATATGTTCTGCATCAACTAATTTCCCTATCACTCCCTCAGCGATGTACTTCCCGGCAAGATTCACCGCTTCTTCCGTTAATTCCACATATTCTATGTTTTTCTCAGGTATATCTCTAACAATATTCCGAACTTCTCGAGGTGCATCTTTCAATTCAAGTGTCGTCAGTTCTGATATCACCACTATCATCTCTCCCTGCTTAAATTTATCGATCAATTGTCTTGAAACGTTTTGAAATTCTTTATCCAAGCATCCACCAATTACCGAAATATCTATGTAGATTCTCAATCGCTTCATTACTTATATCTTTACGTTTTACTCAATTATATGCATTTCGTATAACTTTGTTATATCCTCAATACGTACATCATCCAGAATTGGCATTATATCTGCTACCCCTTTTGGATGTACTCGCTCATGTCTTCCCTCCCCACATATTCAAATCTCTATTACTTACACGAGTATATATTTCAGTCGTTTTGCTACTTTTATATCATAACAAATCCTGATTTACACATTCATTTTTGCTCTTTATCTCGCTTCTCAATCCAGACGTAACTTCTCCTTCAGTTCATACAATTTATTCAACGCTTCTATTGGCGAAGTCTTCTCCAGATTCAGTAATTTCAACTCTTCAACCACAGGATGCGATTGCACTATAAATTCCTTTGTCACTTCTGCTTTCTCTTCTCTCGCGCTCGCTTCTGCTATTAGACTTTCCTTCTCTACCTCGCTTTCCATCCTTCTCAAAACGCTTTTCGCATTCTCTATCACAGTGTCAGGCAATCCCGCGAGTTGCGCTGCCTGTATCCCATAGCTTTTTGTGCCCTTTCCTTGTACTATTTTACGTATAAAGAAAATCTCATCGCCAGACTCTTTTATCGAGACATTGTAGCAGTTTGTAGTATCAAGCGTATCGGCGAGTGCAGTAAGCTCATAGAAATGGGTTGCAAACATCGTCTTCGCTTTTAATACCTTATTTATGTATTCACCCACTGCCCATGCGATACTGACGCCATCCAGCGTACTCGTGCCTCGCCCTATCTCATCGAGAATGACCAGGCTTTTTTCCGATGCGTTATTAAGGATATTCGCAGTTTCACTCATCTCCACCATGAACGAACTCTGCCCCATAGAAAGGTCATCATAAGCACCCACCCGTGTAAAAATTCTATCTACAATCCCTATTTTCGCACTTGCCGCAGGCACAAAAGAGCCTATATGCGCCATAAGCACGATTAAGGCTACCTGACGCATGAATGTTGACTTACCGCTCATGTTTGGTCCCGTTATAATCATCAACTTGTTATTCGTGTCGAACTGAACGTCATTTGATACAAATCCTTCTTTCACCTCTTTCTCCACCACTGGATGCCTACCACTTTTTAATATTATCTCATCACTGTCATCTACTTCAGGGCAGCAGTATCCGCTCTCAGCCGCAACATCCGCGAATGCTATCAGCATATCCAGTTCAGCAATCAAATTCGCCGCTTCCTGAATACTTTTCGCATGCTTCGCAACTTCTTTCCTTATCTGCTCGAATAATTCGTATTCCAGCTCTTTTATCCTTTCCTCGGCACTTAACGTCTTCGCTTCATAATCCTTTAAATCTTCCGTTATATACCGCTCTGCCTCTGTTAGTGTCTGCTTTCTTATATACGTATCAGGCACATGCGCTATCCACGATTTCCGTACTTCGAGGTAATAGCCAAAAACCTTGTTGTAGCCTACCTTGAGCGATTTTATCCCTGTACGCGCTTTCTCTCGCTCCTCAAATTCCGCTAACCACTTCCTTCCCGTGTGCTTTATCTCCCTCAGCTCATCCAGCTCTGCGTTGAGCCCCTCTTTTATCAGCCCTCCTTCCTTCACGGTTGCCGGTGGCTCCTCTACTATGCCCTGCTCTATAATCGCAATAACAGCAGAGAAGTTCTGCGCATTCATCCTTTTCAACATGCTCCTTATCTTTCCGGCACGACAGTTCTTTAATAACCCCTTAACTGCTTTTAGCTGTTGCAGCGACCGCATAAGTAAAATCAAATCCTTACCTTTTGCGCTGCCATAGGAAATCCGGCTTATTAGCCGTTCCATATCGTATATTGCCCTGAGTAGCTCCTTCAACGACTCTCTTAACAGAATATCATCAGAAAATTCCTTTACCACTTCTTCCTTACTTCTTATCTCTTCAATGTCGAGTAGAGGATACCTCAAACTCTTCTTCAGCAGTCGCGAGCCCATGCCTGTGAGTGTTTTGTCAAGCACACTAATAAGTGTGCCTCGTTGCGTGCCATCGCGTATGTTACTAAATATCTCCAAATTCCGCACCGTTACGCTATCTAAAACCATATAATCCGAGACGAAGAAGGTCTTAAGCGGTTTGATATGTAACAGCACACGCTTTTGCGTGTCACGTAAATACGAAATCACGGCACCCGCGGCGGATATGCCCGCTTTTAAACCACCGCAGCCAAACCCGTCGAGCGAAATGACGCCAAAATGATTTATCAAAGTCGTATAGGCATTTTTGTAGTCAAAATAGTAATCGTCATAGCGAGAAATGGTATACATCCCCTGTTCAATCGTAAAATCGAGTGAATCGGGAATAACAATTTCCGCAGGCTTTGCACGCTCTATTTCGTTCTGTAAAGGCATTTCGTCATCTTCTAACTCAGTCAGTGAAAACTCGCCCGTTGATACGTCCACAATTGCTACACCTACCTTACCCTCTATTTGATTCACAGCCATCAGATAATTGCTAATTCGCTCTTCTAAGAATGTATCCTCAATTACCGTACCGGGCGTAATTAACCGCACTACTTCTCGCTTTTCTATCTTTTTCGTCTCACTATCTTCTATCTGCTCGCATATAGCTACTTTGTAGCCTCTCTTTATCAACTGCTTTATGTATGGGGTCACGGCATGATAAGGTACGCCAGCCATCGGTATTTTACGCGCTGCGCCTTTACCTCTACCGGTAGCGGTTAAAGCAATGTTCAACACTCTTGAGGCTACCTTTGCATCTTCACCAAATGTCTCGTAAAAGTCACCAACCCGAAACAGCACGATGGTATCACTGTATTTCTCTTTTATCTGGTAATACTGCTCCATCATTGGTGTTTTATCTGGCATCTTAGTCATTCTATTATTTATGGTTTTTCAATCATATTTCGATTTGATAAACTTTAAAGAAGGGCCATACTATAAATAAACAAATGTGCATAGATAAACGCAGTAAAAAGATAGAACTGAAGGGCTCGTTCTGCATGGAACGCTGCGGCGAGGGAGTCAACTGGCAGATC
>JAOZPO010000146.1 GCA_029932715.1 Halobacteria archaeon
CGTTAGTATCAGGACGACCACAGTGACGTACTGTCCAAGAAAACCGAGGTCCACGTTACCACCGACGCCAAAGAAAGACATACCCGCAGGCATAGTTTCCGCGGCGCCTTCCACATCTTCTGCATGTGACGCCATCATAGCCATGATTGCATTATTGAAAGAGAACATCATCTGATATATGAATACAAGAACACCGCACATTGTTGTATGTAGCGGTATTAATAGATTCATGAACCCCGCAGATACCATCTTCCTCTTTGCTCTTAATAACGCTATCCCTAATGCTGATTGAGAAACAATATTGCCTATCTTTGTCGCGTCTCCACCAAGCTCTATGGAATCCAAGAACACGCATATAGATTTGTTTACCAGCTCCGAGCCGGTTTCACCTATAAAATTACGCCAGCAGATTCGCGGTTTTATACCGTTAAACAGCCGTTTATGCAGTACATTCACGTCCTCTTCTAATGCACCCACGGATTTCTTATCGAGCTGCCCCATTGCCTGGCCCAGTGTAGCACCCATAATACCCGCAGTAGAGCCCAGACTCTTTAAAAACGTTGACAGTGCCATATCCTTAATCATTATATGCTTCAGGTCTATCATTCCGATAATACCTATCGGTGCGAACAATGCAGCATCGAGTAGGAATATTAGCCATGGCTTCACGCCCATCAGTATCATAATAATGCTTACGACGGCAGTCACGGGCAAGATAATGCTGCTCAATGCACCTGCCAGCTCCTGCTCCCTCGATTTTATCTCCAGGGAATGCACTATTATCTCATAAGGTGCAGACCCGAATAGCACGTAAACGCCGAAGAATGAAATGAAACACAGTAAAACTCCTGATATAATACCCGTAGTGTATGGATCGCCCATGCTAAAGAGCGAGGTACTTATAAGGAATACGGCAATAACCAGTATTACAGAAACGAGCAACGCGGCATAGCCATCCGTCCATTTCTTCAGTGATTCTATATCGCTCTGATAGTTGTTTATGTACACTTCTCTTATTGTATCGGTCTCACCACGTAAGAATTTCTCCTCATCTTCTCCCGTGCCCAAAGCATTCGAGAACCGGATAAGGAAGTCCTTGAGTGCGGGATGATGCGCCTCTTCAGAAGCCAGTTTGCAGGCATTCGCGGAGTCATAGCCGTAATTCACCACCAGCGAATGTACTTTTTTCATTGATTTCGCTACTGTTCCGTCCTGCTCTCCCGCGAGCTTGAATACGTCCGACCTGCTTATATCTGAGGTTACAATAGAAGACATATAGGTAAGTATATTGAGCAGCTCAAGCATTATTGACTGATCTTCTTTTATCCTGCCCGCTATACTACCTTTACCACTTCTTTCTTTTGATACCCATTCATCCTTTTGCTTCTTTGCTCCTAACAAGCTCTTGAAGTTCATGTTAATGCTTTTCATGCTACCACGCCTTCTCCTTCCATCTTTGATAACAAAGCAAATACTTCATAGAAGCCCGTAACCCCGGATTCGTGTATCTTCTTCAGCATCCGTGCCCGCTTCTCCAGCTCCTTATATATCTTCCGGATTTTTGTCTGTGGTATCCCCTTTTTCACTGCTATTTTCTGCTCCAGCAGATACGAGTTCATGTTTCCTGTAAATTCAAACGTATCGGTCGCGGGATCCCACTTGAATACCTCGATAAAAGAGAATGATTGTGTAGTAGGGTCATAGCCTACCATTTCTGTCACGCTCGTCACCCGCCTCAGAATTTTACCGTCCGGACCCCGCACGGCATTTTGCATAATCGCTAAGTTCAGGTTATCTACATAAGTCCGGGGTACATTTATGGGGTCTCCGGTCAACCGTTGAATTAGCTTCTCGGCTGATGCCGCGTGGAACGTGGACATGACCGGGTGGCCGGTCTGCATCGCCTGAAATACTATATTACCTTCTGCACCTCGTATCTCACCCACGATTATCTCGTTTGGTCGTTGTCTCAAAGCGGCTTTCAGCAGGTCGAACATACCGACACCCGAACTTTCTCCTCCTTTCGCTTCAAATCCGCCTCTTGTTACTTCTCGCGTCCAGTTAGTATGTGGCACTTGAAGTTCTGGTGTGTCTTCAATGGATACTATCTTCGCCATGGGCGTGATAAAAGTTGTTATTGCGTTCATAGTAGTGGTTTTGCCCGATGCCGTCTCTCCGGCAATGAAAACATTCATCCCTTCGTGAAGACAGATCCAGAAATACGCTGCCATTATGTAATCAAAGGTGCCGAATTCTATCAGTTGGAATATGCTAAGAGGAGTACCACTGAATTTCCTGATAGTAAAGTTTGAGCCCTTCTTCGATATATCCTCGCCATATATGATGTTTATCCTTGAGCCGTCAGGTAATGTAGCATCCATGACCGGATTACGGAATGAGATCGGCTTTCCTATCTTCTCTGACAGTTTAACCACAAAATTGTCCAGGTCTTTCATACTTTCAAATCTTACCGGCGCCTTCAACGATTCAAATATCTTATGCTCCACAAATATGTTCCCCACACCAGAGCATGAGATATCCTCGATATTAGGATCACGAATCAAAGGTTCCAGGATGCCCAAGCCCACTTTGTCGCGTACCATGAGATATTTTATTGCTCGGTGCTCAAGAGGCGTTAGCTCCACTTTGTCATTATTCTTGTCATTGCCATGTTTGAATTTAGACAGCAACATCGTGATTTTGCCCGTTCCCTTGGTATCCGTAGTACCGTTATTATCGCTACGGTTCAGGTCTGGATTTATAATGCATACGTCATCTATGCACCGCATAAGGATGTACTTCCGCTCTTCATCGGTCTTCGGCTCCTTGTACTTATCTACTAACCGTGATATTTTCGCCTCCACCTCATCCATCAGGCTATCGAGGTTCGCGAATAGAACGGGTTCAATCGGGATGTAATAGTTCCTCGAATCCCCTTTATCCGGGCATATATGAACCGCTACGTCTTCATTCAGGGGATAAATCAAATTTGGATGCCTTACACTCTTCAGTTTCTTAGAAAGAGAAGTATAGAATTTTGGCGTGCCGAATTTATCCAGTGGAATCATGTGCATATACATAAGTACGTGTCTGCTTTCCTTAACGTATTCCTTGGCATCTGCTGTCATCAACTGGTACAAGCCACACCGCATCAGGTCATGCTGGTCTCCATCGAAATCGAGTGGTTTATATTCAAAAGGTAGTTCTACGTTAGCCATTTTTTGCGTTTCTATTATATTTTAGCCTTGGAAACAGGAATTATCCGTACACCAAACGATGGCTCGACATCAAAAGCGATCACATTCCCCGTCCTCTTCAGAGCGCCTCTTATCTTTGCAACTTCCATAGTTTTTACCAGTTTATCCCCTATTTCCTCTTTCTTTATACTGAGATGCGCGTCACAGATAGACCTCACCCGGGTCAGCAGTTCCTCGCCGAATGCGAACGTGTGAACGGTAATAATAATAGTCCTGCCGGAATCGCACAGATCTTTGCACCTGGTAAAGAAATTGAGAATGTCGCTCTCGGGAGCGCCAGTAACGAAAACAGTAAGCGAATCAATGAGTATTATTTCTGACTGTCTCGACTTTATATCTGCCACGATGTAATCAAGAAAAGGGAAATCTTCATCCACACCATCGCCACCGACATGAATGGGATAAATC
>JAOZPO010000147.1 GCA_029932715.1 Halobacteria archaeon
GTGCATCATCACCTCTGGTCTTTACCGCTGCGATTATTTCTCGCACTAGAGGCATAACTGCCGTTAGGTCCTGCGTCCTGCGGAAGAAATCACTGCTTCCTTGTATCTCTTTCAACCTCTTTATCATGATAGCAAAACTAAAAAACTCCAAATTTTATATACTTCTTTTATCTATAAGATAAAGGATAACGGAGGAGACAAATAAAGATGGTAGATTCGATGGAGAAAGCGAAGGGGGAGGGTAAAGGCATTTATTATAGCATTCCAATCCCAGAAGCAGTAAATGTCACAATAGAGGGGCGGGTAGTGAAGGTGACAGGGCCAAAAGGAGCGCTAACACGCGAATTATGGTATCCCAGATTGAGTATAGAGGTAGTGGAGACAGGGGGTGGCACTGAGGTGGTGCTAAAAAGCGAGTCCACACGTAAGAGTATAAAAGCAATGGCGGGAACATACAGGTCTCTTATTAATAATATGATTATAGGTACGGGTAAAGCATTCTTTTACAAGTTGAAAGTTCTACACGCTCATTTCCCTATGCAAGTAGCTCTAACGAAGGAGGGCAATGGCGTATCTATTTCTAATTTCCTGGGTGAGCGAAAGCCGAGAATAGCAAAAGTCGCTGAAGGTGTAAACGTGGAAATAAAGAGTAATGGCACAGAGGTAGTGGTATCAGGAATGGACAAGGTGGCAGTGGGGCAGACGAGCGCGAATATAGAGCAGACGACGAGAATAAAGGGTTACGATTCCCGTGTCTTTCAAGATGGTATTTATCTCGTGGAGAAGGGAATTGGGTCAGAATCCGGTGCTGCATCCACCTAAACAGTTCTTATTAAGTTGGAGCACGAATCATGCCTGAGATAATAGAAGGGATAAGCCCGACAAGAATGGAATTGTTGCGGCTGAGCAGGAGGGAGAAGTTAGCGGAGAAGGGGCACGACCTGCTGCGTGAGAAGAGAGACGCGTTAATTGCCGAATTCCTGGATATTGTCTGTGAAGTAAGGGCTGCGCGGATAGCTGCTGAAGATAAGCTAAAAGAAGCATTTGAATATTTAATCATAGCTCAGGCATTGCTGGGTGTTGAGCAAGTAAGGCAGTTGTCGTTGATGACGCCACAGGAACTCGCATTGGATTTCTCATCACGGAGCATAATGGGTGTGCACGTGCCTACGTTAGAGCTGAAAGGCAGCCTGGTAAGGAAAGTTACGGAACGAGGCTATGGTTTCGTGGATTCTTCAGCAGTGTTAGATAGATGTGCGAGAGGCTTTGAAGAAGCATTAGAATTGGTAATAAAGCTTGCTGAAGTGGAAGAAGCAGTGAAGAACCTCGCAGGCGAAGTGGAAAAGACAAAGAGGCGGGTTAATGCACTTGAGTATATCATGATTCCCAGCTTGAAGGCGACGCGGAAGTACATCCGGATGCGATTAGAGGAGATGGAGCGTGAGAATTTCACGAGATTAAAGAAGATAAAAGCGATACTGGAGCAACATGGGTAGTGGAGATCATTCTCGCCACCCTTCACCCAGAATCTTTAGCGTGATGGTGCTGCCTGCTATTAGATTCATGTAGTACATAATGAGCCGCCACGTGACTGTGAACATGCCTAATACAGGTGCAGCTACAAGAGTGGAATAAAACGAAGCGAATGAGAGCTCTGCCACGCCGCTACTGCCCGGAGTGGTAGGGAGAGCCATAATTATAATGAGAATGAATTGAGCAGCGATTGAGTACAGCCATACCGGGTCTGCACCGAAGCCAAGCAGTATAACTGAGGGTATTATGAAATCAATGAGCCAGAACGTGATAGTGAGAAGGAAAGCAAGCACGAGGGTGGATTTCCCTTCGCTTTTAAATCGCTTCATTGCACCATAAAAATTGTCAACCTCTTGATGCACCTTCTCCTTTAGCTCTTCCAGTCGCTTATGCTTTGGACTTACTTTTAGCTTCAAAAATAAAGTACCTATGAGTTCCTTTACCCGTTCGGGGTTCACAATACCATACGTCATGAACGCAATAGCGGCGCAGAGGATTATCCCGAAGAACGTGAATACTGCGTATAGAATGATATTCTGCGCTAATAGCGTTCTGAAGAGCAGGGAACTTACTGCCGCGCCAAAAACGATAAAAACCACATCCAATGCACGCTCGCTAAAGATGACGGCAGTGCCATCGCCAACGGTAAGATTTTCCTGCTTCAGCATGTAAACTCTTACAGGCTCGCCGCCGAATTGAGACGGCGTAATGCAAGCTGCGAAGTAACTTGCCAGGATTAATTTCAGTGATTTCTGCAATGGTAAGCTTTCACCGCCTATGAACTCGCACATCACTTTTAGCCGTACACCTTGTATTAGCCAGCCTACCGCATGCATGCCAATCGCAGCTACTAAATATAGCGGGTTGATTTTAGCGAGAATATTATAGGTCTCCAGCGTTGTGGTAAGAGCAAGAAGTGAGACTAATGTGATGATGCTTATAGTAAGTGATACGATGAGTAATAGCAGTTTCTTGTGACTACTGTTGAGCATAAAGATAAAAGATGGCGGTAAATTATAAAAGAGGTAAAATCCGCTTTGAGATATAGTCAAATTCGCTCATAGCATGCTCCAACGTACATAGCGGATATGGAAACGCTGATTCAGGGTCATCTTCTTCCCACAGATTTAAACAATGATTTTGTGGGAGGGTTAGGGTTCTCGTTTATTTCGAGAACACACACCCCTGGATATCTTTTCCCAGTCTCCCAATAGCATCTGCGCGGCACTGCCGGCAGTGTGTCATCTGCATCACATATTCACCACATTTCTCCTGCATCTCCTTCTTCTCTTGCAGTGTTGGCGGAGTGATATGAGCGAACTTATATTGCGGGATGAGAGGCATAATATTCTGCAAATAAACACCCATTCCCCCTACTTTCTTCGCTATGTCAACGATGTGCTTATCATTCACCGTGGGAATAAGAACAGTGTTCACTTTTACCACCATCTTCCTCTTCACCGCTTCTTCTATTCCTTTTAACTGATTCCTGAGCAATATCTCAGCCGCTTCTCGCCCTCTGTATCTCTTACCCTGGTAATTGACAAAAGAATAGATGTTCTTACCGATGTCAGGGTCTATGGCATTCAGCGTAACGGTCACGTTTCCGACTCCCAGCTCTTCGAGTTCGTCAATTCGGTCTGGTAGTAGCAATCCGTTCGTACTCAAGCACCTTATGAGGTGTGGGAACTCAGCCTTTACGAGCCTGAACGTTTCAAACGTCTCTTCGTTGAACAGCGGCTCACCTGGTCCTGCAACGGCAACAACTTTGATGTAATGCACCTGTTCAAGCACTTCCCGTACTCGTTCTAACGCTTCCTGCGGTGTTAACACCTTGCTCGTCACGCCTGGTCGAGATTCATTCACACAATCATATTTGCGCAGGCAGTAATTACACTGGATGTTACACTTCGGCGCTACCGCGAGATGCATTCTACCAAATAAATGGGCAGCGTTCTTACTGAAACAAGGGTGTTCCTGGATTTTTCTCAGTTGCGAGGGGTCCCATGGTATTTCCTTGCCTTCTACTTCTGTTGTGAGTAGAGGTGCCTCCTCCTTTTCTGTGGCGTTCATAATATT
>JAOZPO010000019.1 GCA_029932715.1 Halobacteria archaeon
TCAAGCACATTCTCAGGTTTATGATAAAATGCCGGTGATGCCGGCAGCATAAATGCTCCTGCCTTCTTTACTGTAACCATGTTCTGCAGATGGATAAGGCTGAGGGGTGTCTCTCTCGGAACAACCACCAGCTTCCGACCTTCTTTTAAACATACCTCTGCAACCCTCGTTATTAGCGTAGTTGATATGCCAGAGGCGATACAGCCCAGGGTCTTCATGCTGCAGGGTACTATCATTGCACCATTATAGCGCACAGACCCGCTGCTCAGTGCCACTGTGAGGTCTGAGTTATCATATACATGAGATGCCAGCGCATATACTTCATCGGGTTCATAATCCGTCTCTATTGATATTATCTGCTTAGCACTTGCGGATATAATAAGATGCGTTTCCGCTACATCTTTTAGCACTTCTAACAATCTGATGCCATACACCACGCCGCTCGCGCCCGTTATCCCTACTATTAGTTCCATGTGTACCTAAATAATGTATAATATCATATATGAGATGTTTTTTGTGCTCTTTCTGGATCTTTTGGATTGCTCGTAGCGGAGAATAGGGCTTAAAAAATATCGCCCCAATCCCGTTCACCAAGAACAACCTCAAACTCCTCAGCAGAAAGAACACTTAACTTATCAAAATCCTCCGCCAACCGTGGACATGCAGTATTTACGTATGCGTCCACCTTAAAGCCAAGCAAACTTACCTCTGTTATGTCGTCCATAGCGATTAAAAAAGCATTTAGCCCTTTAGCATCCGCTTTCCTGCACACAGAAATCGCCTTGTCAAGATTAAACTGCCCGCTCTTCGTACTCATGATTATCCCAAACGACTTCGCATCTAACGTACGTGCTATCGCGAGATACCGCTTCTTCCTCTGCTCTTCTGCTTCGACTATGCTTATCTGCATGCTAAACGGATCAGCAGCAATTACACGCTTTCCTGTGTACAAAGCGATTCCCACCGGATGAAAAGTTCCGCTGCCCACAAACATAATCTCGTCACAGGGCACCCTTGCGGACGAGAATTCACAGCCCAATACCTGCCCCGCGTATTTTAAGCCCCTGGATTTGCCTACTAATGCGTCCTTTCCCATACGAGCAAGCACCTTCTTCGCTTCTTCTAATCTATGTACATGCTGCACAGTCGTTACTAACCCGATTCTCGCACCCGTTATCTCGACTGCTGCTTTCTCCACCACTGGTTTCACATCAACGCTGCTTCTGAGTTCTATGAAAAAGAGCTTTCTCTTATTTTTTCCTTTTACCACAGGTTCTCTTTTGTAAAAAGGGAAAGTCTCCGTGTGCCCGAAATGGAAAAGTAAATCCACTTCTCGCTCCAGTTTCTCGTCTATATCGCATGCACCATAGCACGAATGCCCGGAGATTATCACTTCCGCTCCGGTCGCATGGTAAAGCTCCAGGGCGATCTCCGTAGCTACTCTTTTGAGCCCTTCAGGGAGTTGTAGCCCGATTGTTGTTGCCGCGCTCTCTTTTATACGCTCCTTTATACGCTCTAATTCAAACTCGTATGGATAATCATTCATAAGGATACGAAAGGTTTTTATACCCATAAAATGTGATTTGTTAAAAGATGTGAGATGCCGGGAGAAGATAAAAGTGAAGGTGCAGGAATGAAGGAGATAATTGGCGTTTTCGCTATTGGTTTGATAGTGGGTATTGCAATAGCGGTAGCACTCGGGGCGTTTGTTCCCCCGCAATCTCAGAGTATTAGTACGGCAAATGAGTTAAAACCTGAAATGGCAGGGCAGAATGCGGTTGCTTTTTTCACTGATTATTTCAACTATTTCGTTGCGCCGGGTGTTGGTGTTGATGTTGAGTTGATAAATACAACAGAGGTAGAGAGTGCGAACCTGTATAAAATTGCGCTTAATGCGTCTGCAAGAGGAACCTCACAGGTGGCAGTAGCATATATGACAAAAGACGGGGAAATGATATTCCCGCAAGGAATTGAGATAGAAGATTTTAAAGAGACGGTGGAGCAGCAGAAGAAGGAAGCGGAAAAGCGTGCACAAGCGCAGCAGCAGAATGTAACAATCGGCAATTTCTTCGTAAGTGATGATGGCGAAATATGCATAGAGAACGGAAAACCAATTGTCTATTTCTTTGGTTCCAATGCCTGCGGACATTGCAAATGGGAGCATCCTGTAATAGTAAACGTAACATCAAACTTTGAGGGGTATATCTCTTTCCACGATAATATGAACTCTAACAAAGATAGTGAAATATTTTCTAAATACAGCACTGGTGGCGTGCCGGCATTAGTAATTGGCTGCAAGTATTATCGCGTTGGCTCTGGTGCAGTTATGGGCAAAGAGCAGGAAGCGAAAGTGTTAACCGCACTTATTTGTGAGTTGACAGACAACAAACCCGCAGATGTTTGCTCCAATCCGGAAATAGAAGCGTTATTAGCACAACTGTGACAAGTAGAGATAGTACCGTGCAATTTCACGCACTCAGAATCAAATCCAGTAGCGTTTTCCTGTCCACCTCCGCTCGTGTCCTCCATCCGATAAACAGCACCTTATCCTCCTCGCCCAGATACCCCTGCTTGATATAGCGGTCCAGGGCGAACAAGACTCTATGCTTAGGGAACTTTGCACATAAAAACTCCTCTACCGATTTCCGCGACACTTTACCCTGCTTCGTGATGATATAGGCTAAAGTAGCAGATAGCATTGCGATTTCGTCTATACGTGCACCGGAAGCCTTCTCTGTTAGATTGTCTTTAAGCACAATAATATATCTGTCGCTCCTCTCTTTCCCTTCTGTTAAACGTTTCACTTCCATGCCCAGCTTCTCGAGACTCGAATTCAATACCTCTATTACATCTATGTAATCATCTCCCACTGCTTTCTTGAGTTCCCAACCTTTAACACCGGGAATTCTATGCTGTCGGAAGAATAATAGTTGGGCTGCCCTCTTCACTTTCCGTTCTGCTCTCGCTTTTGACTCCTCTTCCATCCTAACCAATCCTCATGACTTATCCCAATTGCAATAGACCTGACTTCTCCTGCTCTGGCATCGCTCGGGTAAATAAAAACCGTATCCTCTAATGGGTCTATATCAAGCCCTGCTTTCGCTTCGCTTACCAGATAACTCGTAAGATACGCCCGCCTTATACTCTCTTCAAATTCCGTGCTATAAATAAAATCATGATATTCCGTCCTACCCAGTGCCTCAAGCTCTTTTAAAATCGCTTTTAGTGCTTTGTCGAACTCAGCCCGGGATAATATGCTCATATCTATCAAATCCTGTATCTCGAACGCAGATTCCTCTGCTGTTAAGGCAGCGGGGAAATCATCATCCCGTTCATTGAATGGTAATAGCGCGTTCCAGTAATCCAGCCCCTGCTTCAACCGCTTTGGTGTGAGCCGATCCAGAGCTATAACCGGATGCCAGGATTGAAAAAATGCGTCCGCTAACTGTTCTGGCTCCAGCAGCTTTAGTTTTAGTTCTATCAAAACCGGGTCTATATAGAACGAAGAAGAGCGATCCTGTATCCATTTAGCCTGTAGTTCTATTATCTTTGTCAGTTCGGAAATCGCATCTGCATCCAGAAGAAGCTCGTCCCTGCTCTTCCAGGTCTTAAGATACTGATTCAGCGTTTCTATGAACTTTTTTACATTCAAATCGAAAGGGTTTGTGCTCTCCTTTTGTATAGTTTTGCAAAAGTTTATCTGCCGTAGCAGCTTCTCTGGTCTCATTTACTTTGGTTCAAGGTAACAAATAACAATAAAAAAGATCAATCCCGCTATGATAAAACAAGTTCTGGGCCTTCCAGCATCTCCACCTCTTTTATCTTATCCAGCAGGAACACCCTCTTCTTATTCCTCAATCCACAATACCCCTCTACATATCTTTCGCCCAGGTCATAAGGTTGAATTACCTGTTCCGTCTCTCTAAAACCTTCTGATAGATATACCAGCTTTATCCACTTATCCGCATCTATCGCCTCTTCTATTAATTCCTTCGTACGCCGCTGCGATTTCCCCTTCTCGCCCTTCTCCTGTACAAAATCTTTTGGAAAGATACCTTTTCTTTTAAGTGCGTTACGGCATTTATCTATATTAGCGTCTTCGATCAAGAATATCCGTTCAGACGGCTTACTTTTTACATATCTCTTTATCGTGGTTCCGACCTCCGCAGCCGTTATTGTGTCCACAGCTTCTAAAAATAGCCCTTCTTCCTCCTTTATCAAGTCGGACAGTACACCTTTTTTAGTCGTTATTACAGAAGAGTCGGAAATCTCCCTTATTACTTGCTCTCTTATCTTCTCTTTTAGCACACGCATCAACTCCGGGTCTGCCTCCAAGAAGACTCCCTTTTTCAATTCGACCTTACCATACGACTCGCTCCATTCTTTCATGCTGTATAGTACATTCTGGGGTATTTCCACCTTTGCATTGCTCTTAAGAAGTTCGATTATCATATCTGCGTCCATACCACTATCTATCGCAGTCAAGAACGATCTTTTTGTGAGCATGAAGATATGTACTTTATCCGCGGTTTTCATTTCCGAGATACGGGTTAGCAGAAATAGTACGTCTTCCGGTGTCTCAGGAAGCGCAATTATCTCAAAATTCGGCTGCAGAATGAGCCCCCTCATTCGCTCTTCCGGTTTGGATTGTATGCCAAAAAAGGCGGGTTTCAGGAGGAATGCGTACTTAAACTTGCCATCCTCTATGCCTTGCCTTTTACCCTCTTCTAAAAGCCCTAACAGTCGTAAATGCGAGAATATTTTTGCCATGCTCCTCTGATTCACCGCGAACCAATCTCGTGACCGTTCCTGGAATAAAGCATTCCCGACACATTTGTAGAATAAGTAACGGTCGTACCAGACGTCAGCATCCAACCGTTTCAGTTCTTTCAGTATCATCTGGTCTAACCGGTCATAATTGCTCGATAGTGCATCAAGTATAATCATCACCCTCTTTTCTCTGCTCTGCATCAAGAACTCTTCCACTTTATCCGTAGCTATTAGCATAGGTTTAGCTGCTATATATGTCTCTCTAATTAGTTCCAGGTCTTTGCAGATAGCGGACAGAAGTGCAAGTCTACTTCGTGTCTTTACATCAAGCAAACCAATAATTTTATCCATGGTTCGCTTTGGTATTTCACGGAGAGAAGGCGTTAATGTAATGCCATCCGCTACATAAGAAAGAAACAGGAAGAGGTCGTCGAGAAGCGTATATCCTTCCGAACTCCGCTCTTTTATCGTCTCTTCTTCCTCTGGGCTTATCGCGGGATTTGGTTTTGAAGTGAACTCGGCATTTATCGCTTCTCTGAACTCACTGGGAACCACATAAACCATGGGACCCGAAGTTCCGTATTTACGTACACGCACGAGTAAAAGCCGCCCCAGAATGCCTTTTGCCTTTAACTCCGCCGTCCTGGGATAATACGAAAAGAAATCATAAGAGAATACATTATAGGGATATACACCGAGTTCTGATTCGTTTATATCCCACATAAAGAGGTTAAAAACCTCTAAAATCCAGTTGTTTAGTGCAAAAACGCCTAAAATCTGCTTCTCTCTATCGGATAGTTGACTAATAACGTTCTTTATCCTGCCTTTATCGCGTATACTCGCTGCAACAAAGTTAACTAATGCTTTTTTACTCCTGGCTTTACTGTTCTTCAGGCGTCTGCCACTGTCACCGCTATCGAGCTGCCACAGGGAAGCAAAGCGCATTATATCGTCAATATTAAGTTTTCCCAGCCTTTCCTCCAGTTCTATCTTGCGTTTCATTATACCGCTTATCTCTTAAAGTTTTACCGTTCCCTGTGCTCTCTGCGAGCTCCGCGATAAACAGGTACTGGTTAGCATTGCAATATAAATACATTTATCTCTTCGTTAAAATATATACAACTATGGCAGAACGTGACGATAACCCACTGATTGTACAAGGTGACAAGACGATACTGTTAGAGGTGGACAATCCGAGATATGAAGATGCCCGGGATGCAATAATCCGGTTCGCCGAGCTGATAAAAAGCCCTGAGCACGTCCATACGTATAAAATAACCAATCTTTCGCTCTGGAACGCAGCCGCTGCGGGTATGAATGTAGCACCAATAATCTCGTCACTGGAATCATTTAGTAGATATGATGTTCCTGCGAACGTTATCACCGATATAGAGGATTACATATCGCGATATGGTAGATTAAAGCTGGAGAAGCGGGATGGTGATGTTGTGCTCCGGAGTGATGACGAGATATTGATGCAAGAAGTGATACGAAACAAGAAGATCCAGATATATCTTACAGATGAGCAGATAGATGCCAGAACTGTGGTCGTGAAGTCAGGATCGAGAGGTTACATAAAGAAAGCGCTTACCGATATAGGGTTCCCAGCAGATGACCTCGTGGGCTACGTCAAGGGAGAATACCTGCCTTTCCATCTACGCGATACTACGCGAAGCGGATTGCCATTCTCTTTGCGTGAATATCAAATAGAAGCCATTGATTCGTTCTATGCCGATGGTAGTGCAGCAGGCGGTAGTGGTGTGGTGGTACTGCCATGTGGTGCGGGTAAGACAATAGTGGGAATGGGAGTAATGGAGAAACTGGAGACGAATACGCTTATTATTACTACCAGTACGGTGGCATCGCGACAGTGGCGGGCAGAGCTGCTGGATAAAATGGACATAGAAGAGGATGTAATAGGTGAATACGGAGGAGAGAGGAAAGAGATAAAGCCAATAACGATTGCAACTTATCAAATTCTTACTTACAGACCGCGGAAATCAGAAGACGAGACAAATTTCCCGCATTTCTATCTGTTTAACGAACGTAACTGGGGCTTGATTATCTATGACGAGGTGCATCTGCTTCCTGCACCTGTTTTCAGGGTGACTGCGGAGTTACAGGCAATGCGGCGGTTAGGGCTTACTGCTACTCTGATACGTGAGGATGGACGTGAGAAAGATGTATTCTCATTGATAGGCCCGAAGAAATACGATGCACTCTGGAAAGAGTTAGAGCAGCAGGGCTGGATAGCGGAAGCGGTTTGTAATGAGATAAGGCTGAAGATGGATGAAGAACAGAGATTGCAATATGCACTGGCAGCCGATAGGAACAAATACCGGATCGCAGCGGAGAACCCGCATAAGTACGCGTTGGCACGGCGGATAGTGGATTACCATCGTGAACGGGGCGATCGGATACTGGTAATAGGGACGTATCTGGACCAGTTGGAGCGTATGGCGAAGCTGTTAAATGCAAACCTATTGACGGGAAAGACGCCGAACAAGGAAAGGATGAAATTATATGACGATTTCAGAAGCGGTGAACAGGATGTTATGGTGGTATCGAAGGTAGCGAATTTTGCCGTTGATCTGCCGGATGCGAATGTAGCGGTACAGATTTCGGGCACTTTCGGGTCGCGGCAGGAGGAGGCGCAGCGGCTTGGTAGGTTACTGCGACCGAAGGAGGACGGATCATCCGCATTCTTCTATACGCTTGTTAGTAAGGATACGAAAGACCAGGATTTCGGGGCCAAGCGGCAGTTGTTCCTGACTGAGCAGGGTTATAAGTATGTGATAAGGGATGATTTTTTGGGTGATGTGGGGTGCTGAGATCACTGGGAAACTATTTATTGGACACAACCGATGTGATGGTGATGCTAAATGAAATTATCCGGCTCGCTATCCGCTGCGGACAAGCTAAAAGCGGATTATGAACTATTTGGCGTACCTTCTGACAGAAACGCAGTAAAAAGGGGTGCAAGGGACGGTCCAGAGGCGATAAGAAAGGCATCGCAGCGGCTTGAAACTTTACTATGGCATCGCAAGCACGAGGTATCGGATATACGGTATTACGATTGTGGTGATGTTAACATAGACTCAGTACGGACTCTTGAATTAAACAGAAGGAAGAAGATATTTCTCGGCGGTGACCATTCCATATCCTTCCCCCTGCTCCAGTATCTCTTCGATAGGAATGCGGTAGAGGAGATAATAGCTATAGATGCACATGCGGATTTCAGGGATACGTATAAGAGCAATAGGTTTTCTAACGCCTGTGTGATGCGCAGGATAGCGGAATTGATAGGGTTTGAGAACGTGACAGAGATAGGCGTCCGGTCTTCTTCTGTGGATGAGTATGAGTTCATAAAGAGCAATATAACGATTTACGATGCGGAGACGCTGACAGAGAAAGGAGTAGAATACGTGTTAGAAGCGCTAAGAGGAGAAAAAGAGAAGACGTATCTTTCTGTTGATATTGATGTGCTCGATCCCAGCATAGCACCGGGCGTAGAACATCCGGAACCGTGCGGGATGTCGCTTGAGACTTTGATTTCACTGATACATGGTATAATAATGAGGAGGGATGTAGTTGCAAGTGACGTGGTGGAGCTAAACCCGAAGCGGGATTACCGTAATGGAATTACAAGTATTAACGCCGCAAGAGTGGTATTTGAAATATTAGCGTGCTACTGTGAGAGGGATAATTGCTTGTGAGGCTGAGGTATGCACGTTACCCATGGAGTTGTATTTATTTAGCTCCTTTTTGTAGCAGACTAAGAATGGGGCGATTGCTCGCCGCTCCTCGCCTCAGAATGGTACGTGAACCCCTCATAACGCTTGATTACGCGGTGAACAAAACCGTCTACAACGAGAAGCTTAAATCGTGCTCAGGATTAAAATTTTTCCGTTGCCTATCAAAAATCCACCGAATTATGATCAGATGCGAGTTGTTGGTTAAAAGACAAGCGACAATAACAACGTGAATGTCAGGAACCAGCAGGAAATAGTCATAAATCCGATATAAAGCCAATCCTTCGCTCCCTCTATCTCCATGTGCAAGCGTGGGTATGCAAATTTCTGGATCATGACTATAAGTATGGCAATGAGCAACCAGTCGGAGGATACAGGACTTGCGTAAATACTCAGTTTCCCCGCATTCTCTTTTATGATGTAGGTACTATTGTTCTCTTCATCTGTTAGCAACCACTTGCCTGTGCCTTTGTTCTCAATAGTGGCATTTTCCGCGAGTGGGGTTCCTTTGATCTCAAACTGATTGAACAAATTATCAGGAACGGTACCGTTATCCATGTTCTGTTTTGCCACACCATTATCACAGACAAGATACGGATTAGATATGAATATTGTAAAACATATAATGCCAGCGATAATACCGAATATAAGAGGAATCATTGTCTTTTTCAAGCCTTGCTCATAATTTGCCTTCTCCTTTTCTTTTCCGTCTTTCTTCATGGCTTTTTTTTCAACTCAATCTATAAAGGGATTCGCTATATAAGTTATCTCGTTTTTTTATATGTATTATATACTCGTTCAGCTTTCTGACTCATCACCAGAGCGAGAGATCAACCTCGGCACGAGTGTCGAATACCTACCCAGTTGTATCCCGTATTTTTCGTTATACTCGTGCATCTCCATCAGTTCGCCAGACCTGTGCCGTGCCTTCTTTATTCGCGTTCCCTCTATCTCCCACCCGTGCTCTTCTTCCAGCTTCTTCAACAACTCCATCCGTCGCATCACGTGCAATTCCTGCTCGGACCGCACATACAAATGCCAATCATCTGAATAGTCACCGAAGAACTCTTTATATGCTTCGTTCTCGGCTTCTAAACTCGCCAATCGCGGGTCCCGTAACGCAAGAGGTCGGTGCAACAACTTAGCACACATCGCAATCGCCTCCTCTTTCGTATCTACCGGCACGAGCATGTGCACGGGACATGGCTCAACCTCTTTCTTCTCTCCCGTGACACCGTCATACATCCACCACTTGCTCCTGTCGTCTTTATCGCCCAGGAGATATCGCTTGAACTTGAACCCCGAAGGTCCAACCACTACCGGTATGCCCGACCGCACGAGCCCGGAAGCCACAGAATACAGCGTCTCTGTCGCGGCACCCCAGATTAATACTACCACCGGCAGCCTCGCATATAGATAATCAGCAATCTGCGTCCAGTTTGCCTTTGGTGTGTATGCACTACCTACCAGTGCACCACGATAAATCGCCGAAGGTACATGCGACATGGCTGTGCAGCCGCCGAAATTCACCAGCCCCTTTAAAACGCCCGCTGCTATGTACTGCTCAAATAAAAACTTCTGCTCTTCCTCATCGAAATATTTCGCAACGTCCGCAGCGACACATCCAGACACACACACGAGATAGTTCCGGTCCAGGAAATATCGCGTCATATCCACCACTTCACGTTCCGAACCCGGATAATTACCACAGCCAATAATGTTAACCATTCCGGGACCGTTTCCACCGAGTATAACCCCAAAAGTCAGGTCACGCCACTCTAATTCGGACATGGGTCCCCTACCGGCACGCATAAGGTATTTATCGCCCTTTATTCTGCCAAGAATGGCTGCCGCGCTTATAGTTAAATCTAGTATGCGAATACCCTCAGGACATGCTCTTTCGCACTTACCACAGAACACACAATCTTCGTAAACATCCGCAAGCGGTTCAAGATTAGTTTTTGCCGCTGCCATCGCTTTACTTATTACTAATTTACTGGGGCATGTCTCAAAACAGGAGTCACATGATTTGCATTGCAACGCGGCATTCTTCAGCTCGGTTTCCGGCATTAAATAGCTCTCTTTGCGGTTGCCGCTCTTATTTAGCTTATCAGCTAATTTTACTGCTAATTCGCCCGCTTTCTCTGGTTTTGTTATCCGCACACCCGGCAAGTCCTCCTCTATTATAGCTGCGAGTACGTCTTCTACGGAATCATCAGTTCGATCTTCTAAACCCTTAATTGGTGCGTATCCTGATGCTATCACTTTTGCATCCACCCGCTTTGCTTCCGCCAGGACATCAAACCATGAACATAAGTCACTAACCACAATGACATCGGGAATACCCGCTCTTATCACTTTCCTCGCCTTTACACCTGACGTAATGATTTTAGCTCCTTTATAAAACCGCGGGATGTCGTGCCCAACTGCACCCACGCCACAAATTTCTATCTCTTCTTCTCTATTTTCACGTTTCACCTGCTCGACTGCGAACCACGCGGACAGGAAATTATTGCCAATGAATACTACTACTGGCTTACTTGTATCCGCTGCACCCATACCAACCTGGATATCAACCGGTGGGAACTCCGGGTACTCAGTTGCAGGGTGTTTACCAGCATTGAGGAACTCAAAGCAGCACATCTTTATGCTTTCTGTAAGTTCCATTGCGAGGAACGTAAGTGAGCCCGCATGTAGCGCTTTCTCCTCCATTTCTGCTTCGCTTTCGTTACCGAAGTAAGCAGCGAGCAGCAGCTCGGACAACTGCGACTCAGCATAAGATAACGCTCTGCCGGTGTCACCTAAATTCTTTGTGTAAAAACCCGTCAGCATGGACGTGTTCATCGTGGGATACGTGATTGAGTGCCCCATATCTATTGTCTTATCCGCACCAAACCGTGATAACGCGAAGTCAAACAAACCTCTTGCAACTGTTAATTGCGTGGCTAAACCTTTACAAGCCTCTTGTAAGCTTATCTTCGCTTGATACGAGTCCCCCAAATCCAGACCACACAAACCCTTGCCTTCTTTATTCTGACTAATACTACATGGACCCTGCGTGCAATCGTCACATTCAGTCTTTATGTTCATATATAGTGGATAATATCGCTCTAAAAGCACGTTATCCCATTCTGCAATATCCGCTGCGTGTGCATATATGTTTAACTTTGGCTTCCACTGTTTCAGCCTCCGCTCGCCTATCTCTTGCAGTATATCCTCAGCGATTTCTTCTATCTCTTCGCCTCTTAGGTTGCATACTGCGTCATCAAGTAATATCTCAACTGCCCCTACTTTCACTGATCTTCTATTCTCTTCCGGCATCTTGCTCTTACTTTCATGTACTTCTTTGAGACATAAATTAAATGATTTTTCCTTTTCTTCCAAACCAACAATATATATATATATACAAATCATGATCTCAGCAAAGAGCAAGAAACCAGTAGCAGCATGGCTCTCTTATGATTATTTTAAAGAAGAGCAAAGAGCGATAAAGTGCCTGACCGTGATTTTAAGAACCACCGGCTGCTATTGGCGTAAATGCCGTATGTGTGGCTTCTGGCATGAATCCGCAGATGTAACGCAGGCAGACATCTTAGCTCAACTGGAACATTCGTTACGAAACAGCCCTGGCGATGATTTTATACTCAAGATATTCACCTCCGGCAGTTTCCTGGACGAACGCGAAATATCGCGCAATACCAGACGGGAGATAGCTGCAATGGTGAAGGCGCGGAAAGAGATAAGGAAGCTAATAGTAGAGACAAGACCAGAATTTATGAACAAGGCAAGAATCGAGGATTTGAACAGCATCGAGCACCTTGAAATCGCTATCGGGTTAGAGACAGCAGATGATTTCATCAGGTCGAACTACATAAACAAGGGGTTCTCCTTTGACAATTACAGAACAGCAGCAGAAATAGCGAACGAATGCGGCGCCACAGTAAAAACGTATTTATTACTCAAACCACCTTTTGTATCAGAAAAGAGGGCTATTGAAGACGTTATAAAATCCGCAGAGCTTGTTTACCCTTATAGCACAACAATATCGTTGAACCTCTGTAATGTGCAAAAATACACTCAGTTGGAGTATTTATGGACTAAAAAGTACTACCGACCACCGTGGCTCTGGAGCGCGATAGAAGCGATAAAGGGGATAAAGAGAAACCATGAGATTGTGGTGATGTCCGACCCCGTGGGTGCTGGGCATATCCGTGGACCGCACAATTGTGGCTCCTGCGATTCGACCGTGAAAGAAGCAATACAGAACTTCAATGTGACACAGGACTTGAGCGTATTCGACTGCATGTATTGTGACTGCAAGGCGGTGTGGCATACGGTGCTACGGTTCGATAAGTTCCTGTTCGGCTCTGAACCCGTGTAGAAAGACTGCGCGGTCAATAAATTGGAACCAGAATAGATAATGCCGGCGGAGATGCTCGTGCACTTGAAAGAGCGGATAAATTGCAATCATGTTTGTTCGGTTAAGTATAGCCAACCATTTTGGTCTAAGGCGTATCAACCCCTTTTCGCTTATCGTAATTTACAACTCTTACCACGCATTATACTCTTCGCAGATTAAGAATGGGGTGAGACTTTCACCTCACACCGCTCAAGCATTTCATAACCCTTTCTGTATCGGGCAGCAGTTTGTTTCTGTGGCAAATTAACACAGTGAAAAGAACGTAATGCCTAATATAGAAGCATGGGAAAGGATAAAACTTCCTGAGCCCAAATGTGAGAGCAGTACATCGGTAGAAGAGGTGTCATCAAAACGGAGATCAATAAGGACTTATTCGGGTAAGGATTTAAGCATGTAGGAGCTATCACAGTTACTTTGGGCTGCACAAGGAATTACAGGTAAAGT
>JAOZPO010000148.1 GCA_029932715.1 Halobacteria archaeon
CCGGGACTTCTTCTCTTTCATTTCCTCTCCCCCTGTTTAATAGTTAGATGCTATGGCTTTATAAATTACCATTACAACCTCCTATTATAAAACCCTTTCCTTTTCGCTTCTTCCTCATCAAACATCCCGCGCACATCGATTAACACTGGTTCATCATTCATCGTCTTCTTAAGATCGTCCAACGCAATTTCCTTGAACTCATCATGCGCTACCGCTACAATCACACAATCCACCTTCACACACAGGTTAGCCGAAGATTTCACACCGAATGCTTCTATCTCCTCCTTGCTCAACAGAGGATCATACCCCTAAACATCAACCCCAAATTCCTTCAGCTCCTTCACCATCTCTCTCACTGGCGACTCCCTCGTATCCGGCACATTTTCTTTGTAAGTCAAACCCATAATTAAAACTTTCGAGCCTTTGATAACCTTACTAACTTCGTTCAAGCCCTTTATCGCCATCTCCGCAACATGTTTCGGCATGTAATCGTTTATTGCTCTGCCCGATAAGATCACCCGTGGATGATAGCCGAGCTCTTTCGCCTTGTAAACCAGATAATAAGGATCCACTGGGATGCAATGCCCACCAACCAACCCGGGGCTATACCTGTGAAAATTCCATTTTGTCCCCGCGGCTTCTAAAACTGCCTTTGTATCCAAATCCATCTTATCAAAAATTAAGGATAATTCATTCATCAGAGCAATATTCAAATCACGTTGGACATTCTCTATGACTTTCGCTGCCTCTGCGGTTCTTATGCCCCTCGCTTTGTAAGCTCTTGTTATAGTTCCGTAAAGCTCTGCGAGCATTTCCGTTGTTTCTTCATCCATTCCCGCTACGATTTTTGTTATCCTCTCCAACGCATGCTCTCCATCGCCCGGATTTATCCTCTCCGCGAATACCCTACCCAAAGTCCTCTCCACATTTCAGTCCGGATTCTTCTTCCAGTATTGGCTTTACTATCTCCTCCGTAACGCCGGGATAAACGGTTGATTCAAGAACGACAATGCTGCCTTTTTTCAAGTTCTTACCAACGGTTTCAGCAGCAGACTTCACGTACGACAAATTCGGTTCTTTCGATTTCGTTACTGGCGTTGGAACCGCAATTATGACAAAATCCGCTTGTTTAATCAAAGAAGGGTCTGTTGTGAAAAGAATGTTGTTATTACTGTTGTTTTCATTGAGCTTTCTAATCTTATCCTCATCCACATCCAATCCTATAACACTCAGATTCTTCGAGAACGCCTCCGCTAATGGCTTACCTACGTAGCCTAATCCCACTACGCAAACCACTGCCTCGTTCTTCATCGGCTTTTCTTCCATTCTCATATCCGCAAATTACCTCTTTATTCCGCAGGGTATCTAACAGATTAACATTGTATCACCATTTATA
Source organism: Halobacteria archaeon (assembly GCA_029932715.1). Taxonomy (GTDB): domain Archaea; phylum Halobacteriota; class Syntropharchaeia; order Alkanophagales; family Methanospirareceae; genus QENJ01. Next base: position 1,397 of record JAOZPO010000148.1, read on the forward strand.
TATCATTGACAATCCATAGGTAGAATGTTTAAAAATTAATGAAATAATAATAACGTTGAGGGCTAGAAATGAAGAGCATAAATATAAGCATGAAAAAGATAGAAAAGGCATCTTTAATCTATGGCGCTCTATTAGCATTGATATTTTGTTTATCGCTTTACATAAGGGCTCTGCCTTATGACAGCGTTTTTAGTAGCGCATTCGTACGATTCGGCGGTAACGATCCATGGTATAACATGCGACTCGTGGAAAATACACTGCATAACTTCCCGCATCGCATCTACTTCGATGCGCTCACGTACTACCCGCATGGCACAAACGTCCCATTTGCACCTTTATTTGATTACCTGCTTGCTGTTATTATATGGCTTATAGGGCTTGGCAATCCATACGCCACGCTGGGCGAGCACGGAATAGAAGTAATAGGCGCGTGGTATCCTGCGATTTTAGGCGCGCTTACCGTGATCCCCATCTATTTCATTGGTAAAGAATTATGGAGCAGAAATGCTGGGCTTCTTTCCGCAGCGCTAATCGCTGTTCTCCCCGGGCAGTTCCTGTCCCGTTCTCTATTAGGATTCACGGACCATCACGTTGCCGAGACGCTATTCAGCACGATAGCAATGTTATTCCTTATACTTGCAGTAAAGAGTGCGAAGAAAAACGAGATAACGTTTTATTCTGTGTTAGAGAAGAATTGGAGTTCGTTGAAGAAGCCACTGTTTTATTCTTTCTTAGGAGGTATCTTCCTCGGAAGTTATTACCTTGCATGGAAAGGCGCGCCACTCTTCATATTCGTATTACTCATCTATGCTGTGGCGCAGCACATTATTGACCATGTGCGGGGGAAGAGTACGGATTATCTCTGTATTTTATTCGCACCGGCATTCCTTGTTTCTTTAATTATGATTATCCCGGCGCTTCGTCCTGGTGCTTTGACATCATTTCACGTTATCTCGCTTGTGCTTGGCATGATCGTATTCGGCGTTTTAAGTGCTATCTCGTTCTTGATGAAGTACAAGAAGATAGACACTTATGGTTATCCAATTGCAATATTGGCACTGGCAGTACTATCCTTTGTTCTTGTAAGCATTTTGAACCCGTCTTTATATTCTTCGCTGACAGGAAGCCTGCGTATATTCCTGCCCACGGAGACACAGCTAACTGTAGCAGAGATACACCCGATGCACGTATTTTCACCGTATACGGGAAAGATTGCCGACGGTGAGGCATGGCGCTGGTTTACCACCAGCTTCTTTATCGCGTTCATTGGCTTCGCATGGCTTGGCTATGAGATAGCGCGTAAATTCCACGCAGAGGAGATTTTGTTTATGGTCTGGAGCGTAGTATTACTATCCGCTTGTTGGAATCCCTTTACGGGTGGCGGTCAGAACAGATTCGCAGCGTATTACGCAGTGAATGCTGCGCTTCTATCTGGATTCGTGTCCTGGAAGATACTCGAGTTTGTTGCGTTTAGAGGCGAGACGCGGGGAGAAGGGGCAGGGGAGAAGATAAAAGGTAAGAAGAAAGGTGGCGCGGGTGTACAGAAACTAAAAGTTAAAGAAGAGCGTACAACTGCGGCTAAACTAAAACGCTATGTACGTGCGGACATCATCATCACTTCAATTTTAATTGGTCTGGTTGTGTTTTATCCACCACTAACGACATCATTAGCAACGGCAAAATACGGCGGTGGACCGGAATATGACTGGTACGAATCGCTTTCATGGATGAAAGAGAATACGCCGAGTCCTGGTGTGGACTATTACGCCTTGTACGAAGAGCCGGCTGAGGGAGAGGATTATCCATATCCGCCGGAGGCATATTCAATAATAAGCTGGTGGGACTACGGGCACTGGATAACGCGAATAGCACACCGTATTCCGGTTGCTAATCCGTTTCAACAAGGCATAGGTGGTCCCATAGGAAGCGGTAACCCCGGCGCTTGCGTGTTCTTCGTCACGCGGGATGTAAAAGAAGCGAACGAAGTTGCGGATGCGCTCGGTGTGCGCTACGTGGTGAGCGATTTCATGATGGCAGATGCGTTCAATGCTTTTTATAACAAATTCGGTGCGATGACCGTATGGGCAGGAGATACAGGGGGTTATTATGCACAGGTTAAGACGGACGAAGC
>JAOZPO010000149.1 GCA_029932715.1 Halobacteria archaeon
GTATTGCCACTCTTACTGCTCATCATAATTCCGGATTCGAATTCTCCTGTATCGTCGCCATCAATCTTATGTCCATTGCCATCGAATATCACATTGCTCGCGCCAAAAGTTATGCAAGAGCCTTTGACATTAACCAGGTCCCGGGTAAGTTTCACCGTATCATATTTACCATTCAATTTATTAGTGCAGTCAGAGCAGGAGTTGCAGGTTGTGCTTGATGCCGTCACATTAACATCACTCACAGCACCATTACCTTTCTCTGCCTGGAGCGGATTTTTATTTTCTTCCGCTCCATCTGCCAGTTCGCCTGCACCCGCAACGCTCACCGTGCCCACAAATATCGAAGCCAGCATCAAGCTTATTAGAACGAATGATACCCACACAGTCTTTTTCTTTATCTTTCCTCGCATGGTTTTTATCCCCCTTCCCCTTACTTATGCCCTCTCCTGATGCAAAGAATGAACTATCTCTCAACTTAATAAGTATTCGGTTTTTCTTTTGCATGGGCCGGTATACCTAAGTAGATTTAACCATATTCACAAACGCTCATTTCCCATGTTCGCTGATGTAATCCTGCAATGCCCGCCTGGTAGAGCACCATTTTCTGCCTATTTTAACCGCATCGAGCAATCCCTGTCTTGCTCTCAACCCTAAATATTCCTGTGAGTACGGGCACTCCTTTACCTTTGCCAATTCCGCAAGAGGTACCAGCTCGTTCGCACCACCGAATATCGCCAAATAGAGCGTTAATGATTCGTCTACGGATTTTGCAATGAAATTTGCAAATGGTTCAAGATTGCCCCCATCTGCAATGCGTAAAAAACGATAGTATTTCCCTCGTTCTTCTTTCCTCAGAACAATAGGAGGATAGCCGTATTCCCCTCAATAGCATTAGAATGGTAAGTATGCAGTAACCGCAGCTCATCACCGAGCTTTCTCACTGCACTCTCAGGAAGAGGTGCATCTAATCGCTCTTTCATAATTATGCCTGATTCTTTCGAGCAAATCGCTTCTGATTAAAGTATCGGTATCGTGCATTTTCTTAGTTACTCTAAAATAAAAAGGCTAAATTCTAAATAAGCTTTTCCAATCCACCACAACTACCGGACCCCTGTGATCAATGCCGATGCTATCTCTTGCCGTGCTATTGCCTTTTACATTGTATGCCTATAAATAATAGGTGTTTAAAATAGCGCTGAAGATTATGCTATCATAAAACAGGAGATACTTCTGGAACTACTGTAAACAGCGCTAATATTATTTCTCTTCTACTGACGCTGTTTTTTTATTTTAGAGGTGGAAAGCGGAGTGGGCTATTTTTAACGACATTGACCTTTCCATCGTATTTTTTGGTAAAGTTTTTTGCTTGCAAAAAGGTTTGTTGTTAATGGGTGTCTATAATTTATCTCCTTGTCGTGATTTAGCCTTTTGCTATCACAGTAATAAAAGCGTGTTTTCCTCCGGCTCTGTCACCCATACTTCAACATCCTTCCCGAATAGAGATGAGAAAGGTCATGTAACAATTGATGTTAATACCTGGACAAGAATTTTTTCCCATACTGAGGTGCCTTCAGGATCAACTCAATATCATCTTCTCGGAATAGGAAAGGTTTTACCTGCTCAGCCAATCTTTTAAGTTCTTTTTCAGATAGTCCTGAGAGATAACTCAGAACCACCGCCTTTGGTTCTCCGCCAATATTGTTGGCATAAAGCACATCTCTATCAAAGGGGAATCCCTTTCTGAGCATGAACAAGACATCGTAGATATAACGCCCTCTTCTCCTGCTCATGAGTGCGGATAATTTCTCTGAGAGTAACGCCCCCTTTGACATTAGGATGGCAGAGAAAGTATAGCCATACTGGCTCAGAACGTGGGATTCTGTGGATAAATGCCATTCTGGCTTGTTTACCTCAATCTTTATCATAATATCACCACCACGACCATTAACGATCCCATACTCGCTCATCACACCCTGAAATTTTAATGTGGCTGTAAACAGATTGGCTCTCTTTTTATAGGATATTCCCGATGAAAATCCTTCCAGGGATAAATTCTTCTCTACCCTATCCAGAATTTCCTTAAAGCTGTTGTTCTCCAGATATGACGTATTGAAATCCAAATCCTCGGAAAACCTTGGCAGGTTATAGAAGAATCTCAATGCAGTGCCCCCAACAAAGAACATTGACTTAGCAAAATCGCTCTTATATATACCATCCAGGATTATGGTCTGGAGATACTCTCTTAGAATAGCCCTTTTTTTAGTCTGGGGCAGACCAAGTTCTTTCGCCTCTTCCAGGAGATACTCCATCTTCAGCATTCCGACCAGTTCCTGCAATCCTGTAATTTATTGATAGTTACGAGGTTAAAGCGTTCAGCGTACTCCTCCGCTTTCTTCCACTCAATCCCTTTAAGGATTTCAGCGTCAAAACGCTCTTCTTCAAAGTCTATTGATAGCCCCTGACGTTGTTTAAAGTATAAAAAATCAACCAGCGCCTTTTCCTCGTCTGCAATCAAGACCTTGTAGCCTTCGTAAGCTACAATCCGATAACCCGTAAATGCCCTCTTCCGGCAACTGCGATATATAAATACGCCATGCCTATTCTTAAATTCTCTGCTGGGCTTGGTTGTAACCGAGGTAACCTGCGCTGCAATTTCAGGAATTATATTGTAGAGTGATAGTGCGGTTTCCAGTGATACGTACGAAGGAGTATAGAGTCTATTAGCGACATAAAAATCGGGTATCTCGGATTCCAAAATGGGTTCCACACAGGCATACAGGTCTCTTTTAAGTCGCTCTATATACCCCTTTTTCAGCCAGTTGGTCAGGTTATTCTTTAGTGTAGCAACATTAGCATCGGGAAATATATTCCTGATATCCCTGAGTGAGAATATACTCACTTTATTCCTTCTCAGTGTCGAAAGAAACTCTACATATCTCATTTCAGTTAATCATGGTTATTTATGATTTACAGGAATAAATATTAAATCGAAACCAAATTTGGATATGCATGAATTTTACCCTTCAAACCTTTTTAGCCACCACAGTAATAAAAACAGGACCCTTTATGTCTATTTTCTTCTTCTTTGATGTGACGTACCGCATCGCCATCTCGTCTATCTTTATGTTTATGTCCATCCCGCCTCGCACTATCTTCGCCTTCACTTCGCACGGGTTATTATCTATTTCTCCTCTTTCTGCTGCTTCTTCTATCCGGTGTGCGGCAAAAGCGGCAAGAGCATCTACAAACCTTATGCCCGTTGGCACGCCCTCTTCAAACACCGATTCCCATTTCTTATCTCGTGGTATTGCCGATAGCGACCCTTCGTGCACCACCACTTCGTTCAAATACGCGGGACCGCACAAAAGCGTGTTCTCCTCCGGCTCGGTCACCCATACGTCTATATCTGTTCCGAATAAAGAGCCGCGATATGCGAGGAACTCACAGGGCGAGGGCTCGTTCCCTTTCTCGTCACATAGCCGAATGATATTCTTTGCGATTTCATCTCCTTCTGCCGTTCTCGGT
>JAOZPO010000150.1:0-2111 GCA_029932715.1 Halobacteria archaeon
CGCCTTCTCCTGATGGAACAGTTCATTGTCCTTTGTAATAATGCGTGAAATCTTCGCTGGCGAGATGTAAATGCCAAAATTGTCGAAAAACTCGTGTATCTTTGGCTCTGACACGTTAGCAACGTGTTTAAGCGTGCAAACCAGCGATTTCACACCCGGTCCGAATTCTCCTTCGATCTCTGGCGGTAACTTCCCCATGTAGGTCTTGTGTTGGGATGAGGAGTAGTAAATCTCTTTCATATATTCTACATTATCCGTTTTGATGATGATTTCCTGAACAACCACCTTCTCGTACCCTTTGAATTCCGCATCGTCTGGCAGGATGCTCTGATCTACCTTGCACACTTCGATACGGTCTATTTTTATCTTTTGTTTCTTTACTTTTGATTTCTTCTCTCTTTTGGGGTACTTTTGGATTTTCTTTCTTCTTCGGAAGAGATGTCTTCGTTTTGCCTCTTCCTTGAAGGTTTAGTGTCTGGTTTGGCTTGCTCTCCTTTTAGGAGATTGATTGCATCTCATAACTTCTGGATTTCTGCTTTTAATTTCTCGTTTTCCTCGCTCAACTCTTCAATGATCTGGAGCAGGATGCGGGGAAGGCTTCTGCCAGTCGTTCATCCGCAATTTCATCAGGACGGATATTCAGAGCCTTTAATGCTTCTGTGACCTTTGATCGGATCGTGGTATACATGCCAGTAGAAAAGAGAGCATTATAAAACTTTCGGTTTTTGCTTAGCATCACTCAACAATGATGGCATTGCCGATGATTCCGTATAATTTCAATTTTGAGTTACCATTTAATTTGAAAAGGATACGAATTTAATTATAATACTACTTAAGATATCATCAGGAGAGTGAACATGGAGGAGATAGAGGTGATTTATGAGAAGGGTGTTTTTAAACCCCTGAAGGAGGTTGATCTTAAAGATGGCGCTAAAGCGCTTGGTCTCAAACGATAAAATCCAGGTTGAAAGTGCAAGAAAGTTTGGAGTTGAAGCTTATTATTTGCTCGAAGAGTTTGAAAAGGTAAAAGAAAAGATAACAGGAAGTTAAATACAAACCTATTTTATATTTCCATGCTATTTATTCTTATTATAATGAAATTACAGATAAGAAACGGCACGGTTTACGACCCAGCAAACGGAATAGAAGGCGAGCAGATGGATATTTTCGTTGCTGATGGCCGGATCGTGGACGAAACAAAACCCGAAGAGGTAATAGATGCCAGGGCTAAAACAGTAATGCCCGGTGGTATAGATGTGCACAGCCATGTCGCCACTTATGGGCTAAACTTAACGCGGTTAGCTTTTGGATTCCCCACGTTGAGCGAAATAGGACTTGATTATGCTCGTATTGGCTATACGCACGTAAACGAGCCTGTGATGACCTTGAATACCGCGAGTTATGTGCATCACGAACTCAGCGGCATTCCCCTTGTGGACACATCCGCATCCCTCGTTCTTAGCTTATACGATATAGAAAACGAGATAAGAGCAGGAGACACAGAAGGCGTAAAGAACGTGCTTATTTTCCTTTTAGACCTCACGAAATCAATAAATGTGAAGTTATACGATGCAAGGGTGAAATACGCAAAGGGCGGTTTCTTTTATCGTGCTATATCGTCTAATAAATGTTTGAAGTTCTTTAATGAGTTAAGCAATACAGAAGCTATTCCACAGATACAATTGAGGACGTATCCGGAAGTATTAGACGAGGCTACGGACGATTTAGCCGCGTTCTGGATGGTGCATATCGGCTCGGGCATAGATAACGACGAACGATACGAAGCAGCGAAGGAGATATTGGGTAAGGGCGGAACAGTTGACCTTGGCATCTTCTGCCCCTCTCTGAATGATGATACAAACATCAGTATTGGTTATGACGTCCCGGATGCGGCTGAAAAAATTATTAGTGTAGATATAGGCTTAGAGCAGCCGTTGGTATTTTCAAAGCTGAACGCTAATCAGATGCAAGACGAAAGAGCATATTACACACTAAAATTCGCACTGGATGCTTTAGAATATCTAAATGCAAATTCGTGCTGTATCTCTTTCTCTGCCGATAGCTTATACGCATACCCAAAGATATTCGCAGGGTTGCTTAGCTGCGCTAAC
>JAOZPO010000150.1:2121-3519 GCA_029932715.1 Halobacteria archaeon
AATCCAGCAAAGCAGCTTGGCTTGAGAAACAAAGGTCATCTGGGCGTAGGCGCGGATGCGGATATTGCGGTATATGATATAAGTGAAGATACAGAAGGGAAGGAGTTAGAACAGGGGCTGAGCTGTTGTTCGTACATGGTAAAAGGTGGCGATGTGGTATTAAGAGAAGGGAAACTTGTCGATGAGGATGTGAGCGGAAAAACGCTTTATTTCACGATTGACGAGACGGAAATAGAAGAAGCGAAAGAGAACCAGCGCGAAGTGATAAATCGGATATGCAATAGAAGATCGTTTAGAGCTGAGCATCTAAAGGTGGATGAATGCTTTATCCAGTCATACTAACCGAATTGCGGGTAGCCAATCGTTATAAACCATACCATTTGCATCTGTAAACTGAGTGCGAGTTATTTTTCCATACTTATTTGTAAATGGTTGTTGTGTGTGGATTATCTGCGGATAAGAGCCGGTGCGAATAACGTAGTTGTAATTGTGGCCTTTCAATAACGAGACATACGGAGTATTGGTTACGTTATGCAGAGATATGTTATGCCAGTCGCTCTGGTATCCGTTCCAGGTACCATGCGCTATCAATTTAGTGCCTTCACGTATCTCGACAGATTCAGTGTGTCCACCGGTGCCAGTACAGGGATAGGTGTACAATTTGGTGACTTTGAGGTCATGAGCGGGTTTTATTTCGCCTTTATGCGTTCCCGGGCAGCTTGGATATGTTCCGGGACCTGTATCAAAAATCTGATTGCTATTGCCTTCTGCTCGTACTTTTATCAGCCAGAAATCTCCATTACCCGCACCGAACGAATTTGTGTTACCCGCGAGGATATAACCGCTGTCTGTTGTCTGTTGGACAGAATATGCGACATCGGGAGCTGTGCCACCAAAGGTCTTGTTCCATTGTTCCTCTCCTTGTGAATCGGTCTTCAGCAGCCAGGCATCACACGAACCTGCGCCGTATGACCATGTACGTCCAGCGATGATATAGTCCCCGTCTGTGGTCTGCTGGAGTGAGTAGCCCTCGTCTGCGCTGGTGCTTCCAAATGTCCTGCTCCATTCTTTATGCCCATTAAAATCGGTCTTCAGCAACCAAACATCTTCTGATCCGTTACCGTAAGAAGTCGTAATTCCAGTGAAGATGTAGCCATCGTCTAATTGCAGTACTGCCCTTGCTTCTTCATCATGAGTATCACCAAAGGTCATGTTCCATTCCTCATCACCGTCTGAATTAGTTTTCAGCAGCCATGCATCCCAGGAACCGTTGCCGTAGGACTTTGTACGTCCAGCGAGGATGTAACCTTCATCAGAGGTTTGTTGGACTGAGTCAGCCTCGTCATCGGCAACGCCACCAAAGGGCTTCTTCCATTCCTTGTCTCCCTTTAAATTGGA
>JAOZPO010000151.1 GCA_029932715.1 Halobacteria archaeon
TATGTTGTACCACTGCTTCGGGATTTCTTCTTCCTCAAGAAATATCTTCTCTTTCGCGTTCATAAAATATCGCTCACCTTAGTTCACATAAACGCTCAATGATGTATAAAAATCATATATGAATAACGACACGGCACTATGCTATAAACTCTTTTATCTCCGCTACCGGAACCCGAACCTGTTTCATCGTGTCCCTCTCACGTATCGTCACCGTGCCGTCCTCCAGCGTGTCGTAATCTATTGTGATGCAATACGGCGTGCCTATCTCATCCTGACGCCGATACCGCCTGCCAATACTGCCTGAGTCATCGTATTCGACCAATATTGCCTCATCCCTCAATGCTTGAAACACTTCCACCGCTTTCTCCTTCAAGCCATCCCGGTTTAACAGAGGGAAGACCGCAGCTTTTATCGGTGCTATCTCGTTTTTAAACCCAAGTACTTTTCGCTTTTGCTTACCCACTTGCTCCTTATACAGAGAACTCTCCAGCAACGCATATACTATCCGGTCTATGCCAAAAGATGGTTCAATCACATGCGGTATTATCTTCTCAGGTCCGTCATGCACACACATATCCGTATTTGAGAATGACGCATGCACTGAGAGGTCATAATCGCCCCGGTCTGCCACTCCTACTATCTCCATCCAGCTATATCTATTGCTAAAGAATTCCGCGTCCCAGCAATCTCTTGCATAATGCGCCATCTCATCTTTGCGATGCTGTCTAAACCTCAGCCTATCACCTGGAATCCCTATTCCCTCCAGAAACTCCCCTACCCTCGCTACATGATAACCCAGATACTGATTTGCAATTATCCCGCTTTTTACCGCTTGCTCTAAGCTCTTTTCCTCCTGGGCTCCTTCAGCAGGAACTAATCGTAGCACCTTTTCCTTTACAGTTTCAAATCCTGGGTGCTTGTTCTTCTCTCCTGGGTCTACAAAAACCTCTGCTTCTGCCATTGTGAACTCACGTAGCCGTATAATACTCTTCCTCGGTGATATCTCGTTCCTGTATGCTTTACCTATCTGTATAACACCTAATGGTAACTTATCACGGTTGAATCGCAGCAACCGCGGGAAATCAATGAATATGCCCTGTGCCGTCTCAGGCCTCAAATAGCCTGTGCTATTATTCTGCTCGCTTTCTCCTTTTGGCACTCCTATCTTCGTCTGGAACATCAAATTGAATTCGCCAGCATCTACGAGCTCGCCGCCGCATTCCGGGCATCTTTTGTCTATATCTATCGCTTCATCCATGCGGAAAAACGTTTTACAGTCTTTACATACCACTGCCATGTCTGAAAAGCTTTTTAAATGCCCTGAAGCTTTGAATACATCTCGCGGTCCTATGGTCGTTGCCTCTATCTCGTAAAAGCCCTCACCAATGCCATAAAAACGCCTCCACTCTGCTTCTATCCGCCTCTTGAGTAATGCACCTAAAGGCCCGTAATCATAGAAGCCCGCCACACCACCGTAAATCTCAAAAGCCTGCCATAAAAAACCCCTTCTACGTGCAAGTTCTTCTATTTCTTCTCTTCTGTCAACTTTAGCATTCGACATTTTTTGGGTCTTGTACTTTACTCCTTTATCGCCGTCTTGTCCTTTATCTTATCCCACTGTTTGCTGCCCTCTCTTAGTTCAGCACTCCCTAATAGCGCTAATTCTATCGCTTTTGCTATGTGCTCCTTCGCTTTGTCCGTCATATAAACCAGTGATTCCGCGTATGAATTCTCAAAATATCTAAGCCCGTTCACAAGATGGTCATGCATCTCTAAAAAACGCTCCGGCGCCTTTATATATTCGGCTTCACTGAGTGTACTCTTCGTAGTCGCTTCACACGTCCTCATCTCTTTCTCGTATTTACTGTCACTTACTTTCTCCCAGAAGAAGTCATGCATAACGCCTATGCCATCTATAACAGACGTTATTTCTCCCAGTAAGTCAGAACAACTCATCAGATAGAATTTCTCATCCTCGTTCAGCGCATACCGCGAGCTTTGCCGTTTGAACAATCCACCAATAACCACCATTTTTAGCTCCTATAGCAAGACATTCAAAAGGTCCCTATCACGTATTATACCCGTCAATTTACCACTCGCCGAGCTAACAGGAAGCTGGTCAAACTTGTTTTTGCTCATCTTCTTCGCACATTCACTCACCGCTGAATTACGCGTTGCCGTAATTACATTCTTTACCATTACCTCTCTTACAATCTTATCCGGCAACTTTATCTTTGATACGCTATAGTATAACCGCGTGGTATCCCTCATTCCCTCCCACGTCCATTCATCTTCGTCAGAACCTAAGGATAAGTCTGCATCCTCCGTTGAATCGTCTATTACCGCTGCATTTATTAAGTCCCTGTCGGTAATCAGTCCAACCAGCTCAAGATTGGTATTCAAAACGGAAATAGCTTTCACCCCTGCGAGTTCCATTATCCGACCAGTAACAGATAATGGCGTCTCTTCCCATATAGTCACAGTACTTACAGGTATGTATTTAGATATTGGCTCCTTATAGTCCATTTCTGCTATTTTCCCTGCTATATCGGCAACTGATAGCACCCCAACTAACTTATCGCCCTGCACCACGGGCAAACGGCGTATATTCTTCATGAGCATAATCTCGGCTGCCTCTTCAATGCTCGCATCAGGACTAATAGTAATAGGATTCCTACTCATAAGCATCGCTATTTGTGCCTCATTTGGCTTCTTTAGCAAATCCTGTCTCGTAACTACGCCTACTACTTTACCACTTTTAAGTACCGGAGCCCCCGATATGAACCTCTTTTTGCATATCTCCAATAACTCACTCCTCGTTCCCGGAACTGTTACACTCGCGACATCCCTTACCATTACATCATCTACTTTTATTCCCCTGTCCCCTCTCTCCTTCATTTCAGATCACGCGAAGAATCGCTTGCCCATTTATACATCGTCCATTATCCTGTATACGCTGTCATGTGCTCTTACCTTCCCTTTCAGCTTCAACCCGATTGACTGACCCGCGGTAGCAACTTCTATCTTCTCGTTATCTATTTCCATGGAGTCCAAAACCTGCTTGAATGATGTTGTGGCTCCTTCTATACTTATCTTATCTCCTACTTTTACATCCCCCTTTAGCTCCACCACTGCAACGCCTATCTTCTGGAAATAATGCGTGACACGCCCTACCAACTCCTTTTCAACCATTTCATCCTTCACTCTTCCCCTCTTCTTCGTTTCACTCTTTTTTACTTCATATCTATCTTGTATCTTCCATCGTAATGTAAAAAAGGTATTTCCTTACCGGGTTCAATTCTACCTTTCTCCATCAATTCCGCTGGTATCTTCATTTCAATTGTCGAATAGTCTGCCATATCCATCAGTTGCACCGTGTCATCAGAAATAGAAAGAACTTGACCGCTCTTTCGCTCTATCACGGGCACGTATATCTTCGCGGTAACTGGTTGAATTGCAGTCCTTTTTTGCATATCAAATACGCCTATCCCCTC
>JAOZPO010000152.1 GCA_029932715.1 Halobacteria archaeon
CCATTATCGCTCCTGCGCACATGAATAGCGTTATCTTCATGAACCCATGGAAAGGGATGTGCATCATCGCTCCTTCTATACCCTCTGGAGTTAATAACGCCGCACCAAAGATGATCAGCGATAGCTGGTTTATGGTAGAGTATGCAAGCCTTTTCTTTAGATTGTCCTGTGCGAGAGCAAACAGATTAGCAACAATCAGCGTGAAAATAGCGATAGAAATAAGTACTAATCCAAGGCCAAGTGCGTGCATCAAATCCACGCCAAATATGAAACATACGACCCGGATAATACCGAATACGCCCGCCTTTACCACTGCCACTGCGTGTAACAGTGCACTCACGGGCGTTGGTGCCGCCATAGCAGTGGGGAGCCAGGAGTGGAACGGCATCCACGCCGCTTTCATGAACCCCAGCAGGAACAGCATGAATAAAACCATCAACGTCGTTCGCGATGCTTCAGCCGCGAGGTTTGGTATCCCCCCATTCACAAACTCCGTAGTTCCTGTTAAGTGATAGGTTAATATCACGGCTGCTAAGAAGAATACACCTGCGGTAAGCAGATACGCAAGATATTTGCGACCTGCAAATAGCGCTTCCGGTGTCTGGTCATGTGCCACTAACGGATACGTTGAGACCGTCAATATCTCGTAAAATACAAACATCGTGAGCAGATTACCGGATAACGCTATGCCTACCGCACCGAAGATAGCCCATGCAAAACAGAAATAATAACGTGTTTGGGCATGCTCGTGCAGCGACCGCATGTAGCCTATGGAATATGATGATACAAGAATCCACAAAAACGTAGATGTAATAGCGAAAATAAGTCCAAAAGCATCTACCCTGAAGCCAAAATCAACTCCAGGAAACGCAGTGAAGAGCGTAGATCTGATGATATTCCCTCCTATAACAACCGGTACCATAGAGAAGATAAACAGAAACTGCAGTATGCTTGCGAGCAGCGTCCATGCTTCTCTTATGTTCGGCCATTTACCACATAAAACGATGAGTATAGAGCCGATTGCAGGGCATAAAATCGCCAACAGCGGTCTGTACGTTACTGGTATCATCTCCTCCATCATGGTATCGCATACCTCCCTAAACCAAACAGTGCATTAACCTGGTCTAACATAGGCATTGGTATCTCCATAAGCCAGAGAATACCAAAGATAATGCAGAGAGATGCGAGCGTCAATACAGGGATAAGCATACTGAGCGGTATTTCATCTTTCTTAGGCGGCGCGGAATGGCTGCCTTCTCCACTTTTCATATACATCGTTTCTATCACGCGCCAGAAATAAACGAGGTTTAATAACGTACTGAAGAGTAGAACCGCTACGAATATGATATATGGCGTATGCCCTGCTTTTGCTGCATCTAAAGAAGCCAAAATTATATACACCTTCGACATAAATCCCACCGTTGGCGGCACGCCAATCATTGAAATCGCTGCTAATGTAAATCCAAAACAGGTATAAGGCATCTTCCTCGCCAGGCCCGCTAAATCCCCGATATTCCATAACTCCGCTTTGTAAATGAAAGCACCGGCAGCTAAGAACAGGCAACCCTTCATCAATGCATGGTTCAATATGTGCATCAATGCCGGAGTCAGCCCACCCCAAAGTTCATGGTGCGTGGAAATGGAGAGCCCAACTGCAAGCATGATATAGCCCATCTGTGAAACAGAAGAATAAGCAAGCATCCTTTTTAGATTATACTGCGCTATCGCAAGAACAGAACCTATGATTATAGCCAGAGCAGCCATCCAACAGATGAAATCGAATATGGGCCATAGCTTAATGAAATCTATTGTATAGACAGAAAAGCAGACTCTAATGAATGCGTATGTGGATACCTCGATGATAATACCGGAAAGCATTGCGCTTATCTCTGAAGGTGCGAATGAATGCGCATCCGGTAACCACACATGAACAGGGAAAAGTGCCATCTTTATGCTTAACCCAACAGTGAAGAAGACAAAAGCTGCCAAAACTACTCTATTACTATATAACCCCCCTGCCTTCAATATGCACGACAGGTCGTATATGTTCAGCGAGCCCGTAACCGAATACAGAAATCCTATCCCCAGCAAGAAGAAGCAAGCGCCGATAGCACCCAATACGAGGTAAGTAAAGCTCGCTTTCAATGCTATTCCGCCTCGCGAAGCTATTAACGCATACGCAGCGAGCGAATATATCTCGATGAACACGTACATATTGAATATATCGCCGGTCACCGTTACACCACACAGACCAGTGACGAGCAGTTGAAAAAGGACATAAAAAGAGACAATTTTATCAGGCAGCTCGTGCTCTATGCTCCTCTTTGAGTACGTTACACAGACCAAAGCTAAGAATAGTAGTAGTACCAGAAAATAAGCATTCAACGCATCCACGACATATTGAATGCCCCATGGGGGCGCCCATCCACCAAGCTTGTAATCTATGATCCCTACGGTCAGGACGTGATGCAGGATAAAAACAGACATGACGAGCTGAACGAGAATAGTTGTGAAAGAGATAACCCAGCATGCTCTCTTGTTCAGATAGCCAGCGAGTAAAATAGTGAATGCGGAAAGCAAGGATATTGCAATCACAAGTACCGGAAAATGTTCAACTATGGTTATCATTACAGCATCATTATTAGATTTATCATTCTTATCCTCTATAAAAAGCTTATGGTTTTTTCCACTTCATCCCGAAATCCAACCCTCTGCACTTCACCCTTTGCAAGAATCAGTACTCTTTTCATCTTTGTATATAATCTTCATACAAAGGCAGTGAGCTTCAATTTAAGCGTGTCTTCGGTGATGACATTCTCCAGGCAATGTAACTTGGTATCAGGGCGATCACAATAAAGGACTACAGCCCTATCAAGCACAGACAGGTCAAACCGATTGGTAACGGTCTCCAGGGTATTACCATGAATGGAAAAGAGAATGCCTCGGTATGACCAAATCCCGTATTGATTCGTTTTTCCAGCGAATTGCTTTAGAACCAGAAAGTGACGATTGTGATTGAGGCTTGTGAGACGTGTGTAGCCCTTGATTTTTCTTTGGAGTGCTTGTCTCGTGATGCCGAAGTAGGAGGTTAGTTGTTCCCAAGTCACGACACTATGCTTCTTGAAGAATGCTACAACTTCTTCTTCGGTCACTACGAGGTTCGCATATCTGATCGATTAATAGATATGGGGCGAGGAGAGACATCCAGAATATCCATCTTCTCCCTCATCTTCTCGACAGAGCTATTTATGCTCGCGATCTGCTCGTGATAGCCTGCTTTTGCCCTTTTCGCGTTAAACTCCAGCTCAAATCCATCCTCATTGAAGTACATGATTGCATTCTTCCGAAGAAACTCTCTTCTAAGCACTTTAATGCCCACGTTCTGGTATTTTTCGGAAAGATCCTTTTTGAAGTAGATTGTGCATTTCACGGCATTTATCTTCCTGCTGTCCACCGATGCGACACTGGTTTCTATAAGCTTCAACGCTTTC
>JAOZPO010000020.1 GCA_029932715.1 Halobacteria archaeon
ATGACATCATGCTCAATCTCTGTTATTAAATCCCGACTTGTTATATCGCCCTGTTTCTCGCCTGCCTTGAGTTTCCCGATTGCCTCTTCTGTCAATCCATCTTCATCTGCAATAACACCCCACAAGTCGGCAATGCCGACTAATTTCAGGTCTATGCCATAATTTCTCGCTACATACTCTCGCTTACGCCTTATCACCTCGGCCACGCCGCGACCTACATAGCCAAACCCGATTATCGAAATCCTTACTGTTTCTTGTTTCATGTTCTCCTACTCCAGATCAAATAGAAGGGATAAGCATGATGCCTTTCTTCTCCGCCGTATCCTCTAATATAGCAAGCGCTTCTTTCAGCTCTTCCTTTCCTATCGCACTGAGCGTAACAGAAGCGGAGGATTTCATAGCCACACCAGGCATGGAAAGCGATAATTCTACCACTTCCGCAAATCCCGTGCTGTCTATGCTATCTATCGTCTCTCGCAAATCTGTGTGCACTATATGCCCGATTAGCAAAACCATCATTGATTCCTTCAGTCGCTCTTCACCCATTTTTACCACGTTCACGCCTCTTTCCTTTAATCGTGCCACCAATATCTCCAAACTCCGCTCCTCTATCTCAAGTACCAGTTGAAGTGGTATTCGCCCTGATGGCGTCTTCTTATCACGCTGGTGCAGTACGCTGCGGATATTACCGCCAAGGTCAGATATGGGCTGCAATGCGAGGACTAACTGCCCGGGTATATCTTTCAATTCGATGCTCATGGATACTTTCATCTTGATCCCTCTCTTTCTTTTGTCTATGCTATTGAAGCTAAATAAAGATAACTTTTACTAACTAACGCGCGCGGGAACTTCACATCCGCAGCAGTTTATGAATGAAGATGCGGGAAAAAACCGAAAGTCTTATATACCTGATGCTCAAAACATTGAACCTATGAATATAGAAATGTTGCTGCTGATAGCCCTTGCGAGCGTTACTGTACTATCAACATTGGGAGTACTATTGAGTAAGGATAACTTTTACGCCGCTATGTACATGTCTTGTACGTTGGTAATGGTAGCGGCGATATATGCCTTCTTTAGTCTTGGGCCAGTTTTTATCTTACTCGTGTTCGTTTTCGTGGGGGCGATTGGAATGGTAACAGTAGCGATTGCAACAACGTACAGGCATGAACCAAAGCGGCAGTTTTCGGTATTGTGGCTTGTTCCTGTACTTCTAACAGCCGCTATTCTGGGCTATTCCCTATATGCATACATGTCCAGTGCTCCAGCTCAAGTTCAGATGGCTGAATATCCAATTAAGTTCAGCATCGAGAACTTCATAACGCCTGAATACATGTTGCTCTTTTTAGCCCTGACCTCGCTTGTCGTATTGTTGATGTTATCGGTGATAAGCATTTATAGGAGTGAGAGCTAAAGATGCCCGCGATAGATTTGATTACTGTAATAATCCTGTATGCCACATCGCTTGCGATCTTGCTCGTGGGGTACCTCACTGCGATTTCAAGTGAAGATATAATCAGGCTGTTAATAGCGCTGGAACTCATGTTTGGCGCTGTGTTTATGTCTCTTATACCCCTCTTCTCTCTGTGCGCTAACGTCTCTTTCGCTATCGCGATACTAACCATCTTCACGAGTGGCGGCGAACTTTTAGTTCTCATCGCGGCGATTGTAATACAGGACAGAAGGAAGAAAGACATCTCAACAAGTAGTATTACAATAGGAGGCGATAACGTATGAACATGCTTATTTTGCTGCTTTTACCGCTGATTGCAGCATTCGTAGCGCCTCTTCTGAAGCCAAAAGCAGCCACTTATCTGTCTTCTATCGTGTTTCTACTACCATTTTTAGCTATAATAGGCTGTCTATTCAATGGCTGTCCGTCAAAGGTACACCTGATGACTTTCTCGCCTCCAATCGGTGAATTCTACCTGCATTTTGATATGATTTCGCATGCGTTTGGACTTACTATTTGTATCGTTTCCGCAATGATTGCCCTTTACGCTCTGCCTTATATGGAGCACAGGTTTAAGGAGATGGAGTTAAACGTAGAGAGCGAATTCAGGAAATATATATTCTTATACGACTTATATGCCGCTTCGATGTTGTGGCTTGTTTACAGTGGTAATTTCGTACTTCTGTATGTCTTCCTGGAACTCACCTTAATTACCGCTTTCCTGCTAATTTACACTTATGGCTATGGAAACCGGAAGTGGGTAGGGATTCTATACTTCCTCTGGTGTGCCGCTGCCGGCGTTCTGACCCTGGCTGGTATCGTTATACTCGCATTCGGGAATAATACGCTGGCGCTTGACGTATTACTTGCTGGGGGCAAAGTGAGCATGATCGCATGGGCGTTTATCTTCTTTGGTATGATAATAGAACTGCCTGTTTTAGGACCTCATATCTGGCTGCCCTGGGCACATGCAGAGGCGCCCACTCCAGTCAGTGCATTGCTAAGCCCATTGACTGTGGGTCTGGCGGGTTATGTCCTGTTGAGAACTGCACTTATAGATTATTCCTTTATTGAGACCTATCGAATGCCCATACTTGTGTATGCGTTATTTTCAAGCATTTATGGTGGCTTCTCGGTCTTCAAGCAGACGGACTTCAAGCGGCTGTTAGCTTATTCCACGGTATCACAGATGGGTTATGTGCTGGTAGCGCTTTGTCTTGGTCCTTTTGGTTTCGTCGGGTTGGTCATTCAATACATGTCCCATGCGTTCGGTAAGTCAATTTTGTTTTCGAGCGCGGGAGGGATAATCGCAGTTCATCACGGTTTGCGTGACATTACAAAGATGGGTGGGTTGCATGATTCCATTCCGCAGATTTCAAACGCCGCGGTGCTCGGGTTCTTGAACCTTGGCGGAATGCTAACGATTGGTATGTTGGGTGAATTTTTCATTTTGAGAGGTGCGGTAGAGACTTTCCTCAAACCAGGATCACCGGCTTTTGTTACCTGGGGAGGTGGTTTAGCGCTTATCTTAACTATGATCTTCATGTTCATCCTGTCGGTATGGTATGGATTCTACACAGTAAGGAAAGTCTTCTATGGTAAACCGAAGGATACAAAGAGGTTAGAGATAAGTAGCTATCTGTACATGCCGCTATACATAATTGCTATTGTTTCTGTATTGTTACTCTTCCCGCCGCTATCAACGGCGTTGATTCAAGGACTTAATGCAATTCCGGGTTTAGGTTTAGCAGGAGGTGTGCTGTCACCATGAACGAGTGGATTTTCTTCCTGCTACTTTTCCTGACGCCTGTTGTCAGCAGTGTTCCCATTGCTCTGGCGTATAAAAGTAAGGAATGGACGGAGAGATTGCCCTACCTTTCTGTATTTGGCATTTTCGTCTCGGTATTGATGAGCCTTTACATCTTTTTCACTATGGAAGGGCAATATTCATGGCCCTGGCTGGGTCCCGAACTTGGCATAAACTTCGTGTTCATGTGCGATTATTTAAGCAGGTATATGGGTGTTGTAACTGCGGTTATAGCCTTTTTCATTGCGATTTACGGTCTGGATTACATGAAGGGTGATTACAGACCGAGCTGGTACTGGTTCTGCTTCAATCTCTTCACGGCTTCAATGCTACTCGTTGTGTACAGTGACAATCTGTTCCTGCTATTTGTAGGCTGGGAAGGACTTGGAGCTGCTTCGTGGGGTTTAATCGGGCACTGGTTCCGCGATGATGACGATATTGCATACGTGGGCAAAGCGGGCAGGAAAGTAGGTCCATTGGAACTGAGCTGGCCACCGAGCTCTGGCGGCTGGCGGGCAATCTCAACCATAAGGTTTGGTGATGTACCAATGTTCTTTGCAATTGCTGCGATATGGGTACTGGCGGGCAATCTTAATATATCAGAGATCAATTGGGAATCGTTATTCATGGGTATTGGCGCGGCGGGCACGATAATACTTATGCTTTGTTTCCTCATGGGGCTGTTCACAAAATCGGCGCAGGTTCCGTTCAGCGAATGGCTAATGACCGCGATGACCGGTCCCACGACCGTTAGCGCACTCTTGCACAGTGCGACGATGGTAGCAGCCGGTGCTTTCGTGTTCCTCAAAGTTACATGGTATATTGAACCATGGAACTTGCACAATGTGCCTGGACTTGAACTTGTATATACTATTGTCCTGTTTGTCGGCTTGCTATCAGGCTTGTATGGTGCGCTTTGTGGCTCGGGAATGCTTGAGCGGAAGGTTCTACTTGCCGCGTCCACGATGTCGAGCATTGGTTTGATGTTCGCAGCGGGTGCCGCTTCTTTCTGGTTTCATCATGAAATAGCAGGCATGAATCTGGCTCTGCTCGTTGGATTCTGGTACATGGCGACACACGCATTTGCAAAAGCGAGTTTGTTCCTTGTTGCCGGTCATTTGATTCATGCTACACACAGCCGGTTCTTATGTGGCGGTCTCGAGTTCGGTAAACGGATAAAACCCGCTTTTATCGCTACTATCATTGCGACAACTTTCCTCATTGGTATGCCTCCTCTCACCGCTTATTGGGTAAAGTCAGGGATGGACGAAGTCATGGAGCATCTGTATCTTCATGAGCCTCATATCGTCTTGCCGATTATCCTTCTAATTCTTACGTCTTTGACTTACTCAGCGATCATGGCGCGGTTCCTCAGCTTGAACTTCATAAAAGGTGAGAAGCCGGAGCACGAGCATTTGGAAGGCGGCGGACTGATGAAACTCGGCTATTCGATGATGGTCTCAGTGCTCTTTATTTTGCTTTTCCTTATTTTCATAAACGAGGAGACTGCGGGATTTGTACATGCAGGATATATGTCTATGTCGTTTGTGGTGGGTGTGGGAGCATTAATTGCTTATTTAGTGGCATTGTACGTACCGCGAATAAGTATCTTTTCTCGAGTACCCGGCACGTTCTTCAACGACCGAATGTATTTACCATACCTTAACGATTACATCACACCGAAGATAGGATTCTTTATCTCTTATATGGTGCAGGAGTTTGGAAACAGGGGGATAGACGCTTTCTTCAATACGAAGGTAATACCAGGTCTATTTGGTGCGATTTCAAAAGGCATTCGGAAGATTCAGATAGGATACCTAAACGTATACGTAAAAATCGTGCTTGGTTTCGTAATGCTGTTTCTAATAATAGCGTCAATAGGAGGGATAGGGTTATGACAGATCTCACGATGCTGGGAGTTGCTTTGATAATATTAACACTTAGTGCAGTTTGCTCCTTCAAGTTCCGCCCCGCGGGACTAATAGGAGCGATAGTTGCACTTCTGATTGGGCTCAATACTTGTAACTATTTCCCTTACAGTATCTTTGTATTCCTAATAGGGTTCGTCAATCTGCTTTCGCTTGTCACGTTAAAGAGTGAGATAAAGGGTGTGGATTATGCTTTGGTGGGTTTAATGACGCTTGCAACTATGTATATATTTAACACAAGCGATTTCGCTTTTGTGCTTGCCGCACTTGTGCTCGTTTCTGTACCGACTTATATCCTGGTTATGCTCCGTGAAGGAGGAGCAAACGTGGAACTCGGCGTCAAGTACATCAGTTTTATGGTTCTCGCAACCGTCCTGTTCTTAATCGGTGCTGTTATACTGTTTTATACGAAGACTGCCTTCGATGGGTTCCTTTATGTGCTTGGTTACGTGATGCTTGTCTTAGGCTTGTGCATAGAAATAGGAGTCGCACCGCTACACGAGTGGGTTCCTGATGTATTTGCAAGTGGCGATCCAATTCCAATTTCTATTATCGCTTCACTTGCGAAGATAGTTCCTTTTATCGCTGCTTTATGGATACTGGTTTACACAGCCTGTGATTTAACAGGCTCAATAACCATGTTTACAGCAGTGCTTGCAGTTATATCCATGTTTACGGGCAATATAGGCGCGTTAACATCTAAGGAGCCTGCGAGAGTACTCGCTTACTCTACGGTTGCAGGTATGGGTTATCTCCTGACGTGTCTCGTGGTGGTATCAAAGCCAGAACTTATATATTTGGCGCTGACTGGTGGATTATTATTCCTGTTTTCCAATGCAGCCGGAAAGATAGGTTTCTTTAATGCGGTAAAGAGCGAAGGTGCGTACTCCATTTTGATGTTTATACTCGCCTTCTCGTTCATCGGCGTTCCACCGTTGATGGGTTTCTGGGGCAAACTGTTCATTCTCATAACACTGGCTGAAATGCAATACTTCTGGCTGGTTGGTATCATAGTACTAAATTCCGTAATCTCTATTCCTTATTATGTCAGGCTGGCGAGCGAACTCGGCGTTAGCTGGGAAGCCAATCTCAGCAATTTAATTTGTCTCGTAGTAGTAATAATAACTTTGGTTACGGTTCTTTTCGTACCTGTCGAATGGTTCTTTTCTAGTATGGAGGCGATTGCACATACCGTTGGTATAGCAGTATTGAAATAGGAGTAGTAAGAAAATGATAGAAAACGCATTGGTAGTGGTGTTGTTGTTTGCCGTTTGTATAATCATGGATGTTGCGCTGCTTATAATCAGTAAGATTATACCGATGTATTATCCTTCGGAGGTGAAGCAGTCGAGGTGGGAAGCGGGGAACCTACCAATAAAGAATCAGAAGTTCGTGCTGCCAATGCAGTATTTCGGGTTTATGTTTATGTTCATGGCTGTGGAACCTGTGATTGTAACCCTGTTCTTATTCTCTGCATATCCAAGAGCCCCAAATTTCATTCCGATTCTACTGCTGTCTCTACTGCTACTCGTTCCCGCGGTCTATGTGGGCTATAAAGTATCGGTTGAGATAGCATCGCAAAAATACGTGCACAGCTAAGCTAAAAATTTAGAAAACGTTAAATAATACGAAGATAAGAGGGATAAACAAGCCAAGATGGAAAAAGAAGAGGAAGATAGGAATATACGCATTCTAAGGACGGGTGTATTGTCCCCGCTGAAGCGATGGAGTGCGAAGTGGAGTTTATGGCCATGCCATTTTGTTACTTCATGCTGCGGTGTTGAACTGGCACATGCCTTTGCGAGCGGGTTTGACGGTGAGAGATTGGGTACTTTGAACATGGGTATATCAAGACAGGCGAATTTTATCCTCGTTGAGGGTACGATAACGCGTAAGATGGCGCGTCCGTTGAGAATCGTCTGGGAGCAGATGCCCGATCCGAAATTCGTTAATGTTATAGGTGCGTGTGGTCAGCGAGGCGGGATATTCTGGAACAGCTATAACATAACACGTCCGTCTGAGATAGTACCGGTGGATTTCTTCGTACCCGGATGCCCGATAACACCCGAAGGACTTTTAAGAGGTGTAAGAGCGGTTCAAGATAAGATAGCAGGCAAAGACGAAACAACGATAAAGTTTAAAAAGGTTACTTTACCTTCAGAAGGGACGGGAGAGGAGAGTACGGCGCCAAGCTCTCCGAAGAAGTTCGTTCCGACTCCTTTGGTCAAGGTGGACATTGCACGAGACGTAGATTGGAGTTCGGGAAGTGCTATTGTGAGCAACCTGAAGTCAGAACTTGATGGGCTTTACAAATCTATTACGATTACCGATAAGAACAGGATAGCAATAAAGACGGCGCCAGAGGATCTGGTAGAGGTTGCGAGAAAGTTAAGTGGCAATGTAGGGGTAGATCATGCAAAGAGTGTGAATGTGATAGACGTACCACATGAGAGGAAATTTATACTTGAATACATGGTCTCGAGCTATAGCAGCAAGGAACTTATGCCTGTTATTATAACTATATTTACTGATATAGTGAGGGAAGCGGAGCCGAAATTCCCAAGCCTTACACCTCTCTGGGAAAGCACGGATTATTCAGAGCGGGAGATGCACGACTTCTTCGGGGTCAAGTACGAGGGTAACGAGGGGATGAATAGCAAGTTTATCCTCGCTCCTGAGACGCAAACGCCATTAAGGAAGGATTTTAATATTGCAGAAGAGACTTATGTCTTTGATGAGAGCGTCCCACTCAACCCACCGATAGAGCTGACTTCAGACCTTAAGATGCCAGCGCCGGAAGGTCTTTTTGATGAGGCGGAGGCAAGTGACGAATTTATGGTTCTTGTGGGACCACATCATACAGGTAGTGGGCATCTGAGATGGATATTGAGGGTGAAGGGCGACCGAATTGTGGATGTTACTCCCGATCCTGGATACGTTCACAGGTCAATGGAGAAGCTCGCAGAGAACAGGTTATACATCCAAAATGTACCGCTATTCGAGCGAGCGAATATAAGTGATCCATTCTGTATGAACCTTGGCTATGTGCATGCGATAGAGAAAGCGCTTGGAATTGAAGTTCCGGAGAGAGTGAAGTACATAAGGACGATGCTGGCAGAGCTTTCAAGAATCGGAGCCTTCTTCTACGATTCCGGTATATTCGGTCTATTCACGGGACATTCAACGGCGTTTATGTATACATGGGCAATAAGAGAGATGATACTTGAAGCGGTGGTAAGGATGACCGGGTCGCGGTGTACACCTTCGTTTATCATTCCCGGAGGTATAAGGCGAGACGTGCCAAAGGACGTTCTTGACATGACGAGTAATTTTGTTTCTGCAATCAACAAGAGGTTGAAGAAGTTTGAGGACATTTTTATCTACAATCCTGTGTTCGTAGCACGAACAAGGGGCGTAGGAGTCCTGACGAGAGAAGAAGCGATAAAATGTGGAGTTGTGGGTCCGTTCCTGAGGGCTTCGGGGGTTGACTATGACATAAGGAAAGTGGAGCCGTATGCAGCTTACGATAAACTTGACTGGGAAGTTACGACAGGCGATGCAGGTGACTGCCTGGGCAGGTATATGGGCAGGTATGAGGAGATAAAACAGAGTTTGAGCATACTAAAGCAGGCGGTAGAAGCAGTGAAAGGTATGCCAAGAGGCGATGTAATAAACGAGGATATTCTTGGTGAATACAAAGAGGCATCAGAGGATATAAAAGGGCATTTATTCCATGTTTATGGTGATCTCGTGCTTCCGAAAGGCGAGTGGACCTCGGTCATCGAGTCAGCAAGGGGTACACTGCTGTACTCAATCATAAGCGATGGCGACTCGAACGTTCCTTACCGCGTCAGGATTGTAACACCATGCTGGATGAATCTAAGAGGGATAATAGAAGCATCAAAAGGGGAACGAGTAGCGGATTTCTGGTCTGTATACGGAAGTTTCGGCTACTTCCCACCAGAAGCGGATAGGTGATGAAAAATGGAAGAAGTAATAAACGAACTAATGGGAACTATAATGAGCAATCAGTTGAATATACCAGCCTTACAGCCGGTGCTCGATTCCGTATCACAACTGCCTGTGGTTGGGCTCCTGATTTCGTTCATACTGTGGAAGCCTGTATTTGCACTACTTATTTGTCCAGGGCTTTCAACAGTGGGCATTTTACTGCTATTCTTCCCATGGGTAGAGCGGAAACTATGTGGCAGGATACAGTGGCGTGTAGGACCGCGAGAGATAGTACCGTGGTTAGGCGGGCTGATTCAGTTGCTTGCAGATACACTCAGGTTCCTATTCCAGGAGGTAATCGTGCATAAGGATGCACATAGACCATATTTCCTACAGTTCGCGTTCCTTTCGTTCATAGCCGCTCTTTTGCCACTGCTGTTCCTCAATGCGGGGAACGTGATAGCAATAGAAACGCCTTATGCGATACAGGCAATGCTGGCGCTGGTATGCCTATTCCCGTTCTTTATTTTAGGTCTCGGCTGGGCATCAAACAGCAGATTCGCGTACATTGGCACGGTTAGAGAGGCGTTTATGTATTTTGCTTATGAGATTTCGTTTATCATTGCAGTTATTGCTATGGTTGTCCTGTACGGCACTTCTAACCCGTTAGAGATGGCAGATAAGCCATGGGGACTAATTCTTAATCCTATTGCAGCATTTACATTCTTTGTCGGTGCTGCGATGGCAACTTCAAGGATGCCTTTTGAGATAGCAGAAGCGGATCAGGAGGTAGCAGCGGGCCCGCATGTAGAGTATTCGGGAATAGCATTCGGGCTGATATACGTGATGTGCTATGAGAAGGCGTATATTTTATGTGGGCTCATGACCGTTTTATTCCTTGGCGGCGGTAGTGGACCTGATATACCAGGCATAACGCCGCTTCTTGGTAATGACCTTATGGGTATTGTATGGTTCTTAATAAAGACTATTATAGTATTGACTACTCTGTTTGTACTCCGTACGATATATCCAAGGTACAGGCTTGACCAGGGTTTAAACATTGGCTGGGGTGCAATGATTACGTTATCCTTAATTGCACTTGCATTGTCTATTGTATTGGTACAGGGAGGGATAGTATTATGAAGAAAGTAACCGTACCGGAACAGAGCACGGTAGAGAAGGCAGTGCGTCACGCAGCCGCCATAGGTGTGGCGGTGAAAGAATCAGTATATCCATTGACGGCAACTGTGCAGTATCCAAGGCAGAGGAAGAAGATGCCTGATAATTTCCGTGGCTACATTTTGTTCGACCCGGAGAAGTGTATAAACTGCTGGGAGTGCGCGTTTATATGCCCTGCGAATGCGATTCGGATGAAAGAAGCGCCGAATAAGAAATATTATCCCACGATAGATTACGGTAGGTGCATATTCTGCCATTTCTGTATTGATTCATGCTCTGGTGGTGCCTTAAGAGCAACGAAGATACACGACGTTGCATATAAGGATATGGACGAGATGCTTACGCTAACCGAGGAGATGATAGAACCGCCGGAGATAATACGGGAAGATAAGAAGTTGGTGGAGTATCAGATAGACGAGAAGGACCTGCGGTTGAAGAAGACACGTGAGGAAGATAATCTTATTGTTGAGAAGGCACCGCCACCAGTGGAGATACAGATGGTGAGCCAGTGCATAGACCGGGCGAGCTGTATTGGCTGCCATGTCTGTGAGCATGTGTGCGAGAGCGGAGCGATCTCCTCTTCGATAGCGAATGGCGTGATGAGAATGAAGATAGATACGGATACGTGCACAGGCTGTGGGCTGTGTGTTAAGGAGTGCTCAATGCAGATATTGACGCTTGTGAGGAAGTGATGAAGATGGTGACAGAATCCGAATGGGAAGTGAATGTTCCAGATAAACAGTTAAAGGATAAGGTATATTTTGAGAACCTGAAATCGGTGGTTATAGACACGGAGATGTGCAGCCGGTGCTTGACCTGCGCGGCGATATGCCCCGGTGGGATAACAGTAGTGAATAATAAAGTAGATTTTCCGGATTATGAGACTAAATGTCTTGACTGTGGTGCCTGTGTGCGTGTATGCCCGAGGTTCGTTTACGAGCCCAAAAGCGGTTTAGGCGATTATATAGAATTCACTGCCGGGCGGTCAAAGCGGTTCGCCGGGCAGGACGGGGCGATGGTAACAGAGTTTATCGTTTCTGCAATGGAGATGGGATTGATAGACCGAGGTTTGTTCGCAGGCAGAGATGAGAATTGGGCGACTGAGATGTTCCATGTGCGAGACTCCGAACAGCTTACGATTACTACGCTCGGTGGTACGAAATATACTTTCGCGGATGTGCTACCGGAATTGAAGAAAGCAGTAATGTTCACGAAGAGCGGTGTGGGTGTTATCGGTACGCCATGTATCGTATCGGGTATTAGAAAGCTGCAGCAGGAATTCCCTATCTTCCGTGAGAAGGTGAAACTCGTTGTGGGCTTGTTCTGCACAGAGAATTTCCATTATGACGACATCTCGAATTTCCTTAAAGCGAAGGGAGTTGATTTCTCAAAGCTCGTTAAAACTGATATTACAAAAGGTAAATTCATCTCTACAATGACCGATGGTAAAGTAAAATTCAAAGTGACAGAAGCGGAGGATATCGTTGCAAGTGGCTGTAACGTCTGCACTGACTTCACTGCGGTGGAAAGCGATGCGAGTTGTGGTAGCGTGGGCAGTGCAAAAGGATTCTCTACGGTAGTTGTGCGAACAGAGGTTGCGAAGAAGGTTATAGAGTTCATCAGAGCGAAAGGGCATGCGGATTTCGGTGATGCGGATCCGGCGCAGTTGGACTTCCTTATCGGGCATAAGAAGAAGCGGGCGGAGAATATAAAGAGATAGTTGTGGGAAACCGCGAGATGTCAGGAGATGAACACGAGAAATTGGAGTTAGTGGGTGGGAGATAAAATAGCCAGTATAGCATTGAAATAAGGGAAAGATGAGATGCAACGAATATAGAAGTGGAACAATATTAGGGCGCAAGGTAAAAAAATTTTATAGGCGTGTTCATATTGATTTTGGCGCTGTTGGCACTAAGCCCTGTAAGCGATGCGCGAACTATAACAGTTGGACATACGGTTGGCGCAGATTATTGGGACATCCAGGATGCAATAAATGAATCTGGTGATAGCGACACAATACAGGTTTGGTACGGCACTTATAACGAGCATATAGTTATTAACAAGTCGTTGAAAGTTGAATCACGAGATGGCACAAGCAGAACTTTTATTGATGGTCTGGGGACTGGAGTTGTTGTCAATATTACTTCGGATGATGTAACATTTGAAGGTTTCACGGTTCAGAATGGCGAAATTGGGATTAAATTAACGGGAAATAACAGCGTTGTAAAAGATAACGCAATTAATATTACTAATTTAGGTGGTGGCGGGCATGGTTATGGGATTTACATGGATTCATCTGATGACAACATACTATTCAATAACACAATTTCAGGCGTGCATAAAGGTGCGGGAGGATACGGTACCTGTTGCTATGGTTCTGCCGGTACAGGCTATGGCATCGCCTCAATATCTGCTACAAACAGGAATATAATCTATAACAATAACTTTGAAAATGCCGATACACAGGATGGCTACGATTCTGGTGGCAACAATGCCTGGGATGGTGGACCAGCAATTGGCGGTAATTACTGGCGTGATTACACAGGCAATAACACCGACTGCGATGGAATTGGCGATACGCCGTATGACCTTGCGGGGCGGTATCGGCGCTAAAGATTTTTATCCATTTACGCACAAAAATGGTTGGGTAATTAATGATACCACGCCACCTGCAAGTGTAACGAATTTAAATGAATTAGAAGCAGGAACAACGTGGATAAACTGGAGCTGGACAAATCCGCCTGATGTCGAGTTTAACC
>JAOZPO010000021.1 GCA_029932715.1 Halobacteria archaeon
GCGGGGGCGGAGTAGATGGGGCAATCCATCGAGCAGGTGGAAGAGCTATTTTGGATGCGTGTAAAGAACTCGTTTCAAAGCAGGGACGGTTACCGACTGGAAAAGCGGTAATAACCACCGGTGGAAATCTAAAAGCAAAATATGTGATTCATACCGTTGGTCCATTCTGGCAAGGAGGGACAAAGGGCGAAGCCGAATTTTTAACCAGTGCCTATAAAGAAAGCTTGAAACTGGCAACCGAGCACAAATTGAGTAGTATCTCTTTCCCTTCTATAAGCACCGGTGCCTATGGCTATCCGATCGAAGAGGCATCGAGAGTGGCAATAAAGGCAGTGGTTTCTTTATTGATAAAAGAAGCAACCTCACTTAAAGAAGTGGTGTTTGTTCTTTTTGATTCGAGAACATATAAACACTACCGCTCTGCATTGAAAGAAATATCATAAAGAAAGCTTTTTCGCCTCATCAACCGCCCAAATAAACCACTCAGCCCTTTCCCACGCCGCTTAGCCATCATATCTTCCCAGTCTTCTATGGCTTTTGCCTCTTTATAACCTGACATTACGAGTTTTATTGGCTACCACATCTCGCATCCATATATAGACTACACGGCAAAAGCAAGAATAAGGCGAGGGTCATGTGTATGAGCAGGAGAACTACAGGGATAGTACAGGCAAAGTCAAGCACCGTAACACCCGCTATTCAGATATAGAAGTAACAGTAAATGGCGAAAAGCAGATAATTCGTCAGAAAAAACGCTTTAAAGCGTTTGAGATTACGAAATCGGTAAGTAGACACATTTAAGGCTTCTACAATATACATCCGCAGCTCCAGCTTGCATTTTGTAGTCAAGTGAAGAAAACACACAAGTTTTGTTATTTCCCGTTATCTTCGCGATAACCGCCGGAAGAGACCTGAAAGTGCTGATTGCCTACCCTTCTGCGTCATTTCTTCCCATCGCTCTATATCCTTTGCAAATTTATCGCCTTTAAATCCCACCTGCGAAATCTCCCGCAATTTCTCTAACTCACCATAATCGAGCCAAACACCGCCACAATTCAAACAAACATCCACATCCACATCTTCTGCCGTCTCGATGTCCATTAACCAGCCGCATCTTGGGCATACCAACTGGCTCTTGCTCTGCGTCCCGATATGCTCGGTCAAATAATCAGATAGTTTTCTATCTTTCAGCAGTTTCTTCAATTCACCATGGTCTAACCATATCCCGCCACATTTCGGGCAAACGTCTATAACGACGTTCGGACCCAGGACCTCAAGTTCTTCTTTATCCATTGCAACCCAGCATTTGGGGCAATCAAGCGTTCTATCCGCGGACTCTCTTTTCGATTGCATCTCTTTCTTTCCTGTTTAATACTTCATTGTTGTGTATGAAGTGTACTAATTTATTTGCTAATGTGCATTTTTAAAAGATATATATAGCAAGCTGAATATATATTCATACAGGATATGAGACGGAGAAGATGCTTTGGCTTCATGCCTAATTTCGTTTATTTCGAACCCAGGGTGTATGATATAGATGTTCCTCTCAACGCGGCTGAAGAGATACTGAAGGTAGAGGAGCTGGAGAGCATAAGACTAAAAGATTATTTACAAATGGCACAGGCAGAGGCTGCGGAGAGAATGGGCGTTTCACAGCCTACGTTCCATAGAATAATAAGCGAATCCCACCGTAAAATAGCACATGCACTTGTCGAAGGCAAAGCTATAAGGATAGAAGGGGGTAATTATGTGATTGCAGAACAAGAGCCCAAGCCACCTTATAGCTGGGGAAGGAAACGTGGATGCAGACCTCTGGGCTAATATAAATCTGCTTGTATATTAGGAGTGAAAGGAAATGGGAGAAGAAGAGAAGAGGAAGAAAAGGATAAAAGAAGAAGAGGCAGCAGTAAAAGTGAGCATGGATAAGGTGAAGCACAAGATAATGGTAATGAGCGGAAAGGGCGGAGTGGGGAAAACAACGGTAGCAGCGAATCTTGCGTTTGCACTTGGTATGGCAGATTTAGACGTGGGTTTAATGGATGCCGATATTCATGGTCCCGATGTGCCTAAGATATTGGGTATAGAGGACAAACGACCTGAAACGACAGGAGAGAAGATGAGCCCTATTACCGTTACGCCACGCCTGAAAGCTATGTCTATTGGTTTCTTGCTTCCCAGTCGTGATTCTGCAATTATCTGGCGGGGACCGATGAAGATGAACGCGATAAGGCAGTTCATTTCTGATGTTGACTGGGGCGAGCTGGACTATATGATTATAGACCTCCCACCCGGTACCGGTGACGAACCGTTGAGCGTTGCACAACTGATAAAGAATGTAGATGGTGCGATAATAGTTACAACACCGCAGGAAATAGCATTGCTGGATTCGCGCAAGGCGGTAGATTTCTCACGTGTGTTGAAAATACCAGTTATTGGGATAATAGAGAACATGAGCGGCTTTGTATGCCCTCATTGCGGATACACGATAAACATATTCAAGTATGGTGGTGGCGAAAAGGCTGCGACTGAATTGGATGTGCCTTTCCTCGGTAGGGTACCTCTCGATCCACAGATGGTAGAAGCAGCAGATGCAGGAGCTCCTTTTGTATTGCAAAAGGACTCAAAAGTGCGAGAGGCATTTGAGCACATTGTGAATGCGGTAAGGACTTCAGTGCATGATACGGCGGTTAAGGAGTGAACACAGGAAATGAAAATAGGCGTTCCGGCAATGGGGAATAGAGGATTGGAAGAGCGGGTGAGCGAGCACTTCGGACGATCTCCCGCTTTTACTATTGTAGATATGAGCACGAATGAGGTGAGTGTGTTACCAAACACAGCAGAGCATTTTGGCGGTGTCAAACAGACGCCGGAGCTTTTAGCAGAGGCGGGCGTAGAGGTGATGCTCTGTTCCGGATTGGGTCCGCGAGCAATAAGCATGTTCGAGCAGTTTGGGATTGAAGTGTATGTGGGTATAAATTTGCCTGGCGCAACGGTGAGTGATGCGCTAAGAGCTTTTCAGGCTGGCTCACTGCATGAAGTCTCGGATAAAGACGCTTGTGAGATGCACCGGCATTAGTTGGTTGGTTCGGTTGTTACGGGAACTTATCATAAGAGAAAATGCCTGCTAAAGTTCAAAGATAGGTCCCCAACCTCTTAACCCTGCTGACAGGATTAGGATGCGTGGAAAAGAACTCCATCAATCGCTCAGTACGGTTCACGCTCGCACGTTCTGAAAACACCCTCAACTCGTACTCGTCTATCTTGCCGTTCCTATCCAGATCGGCGGCACGCAAATCTTTCAAATCGTTTCGTGCTGTCATCGGATCGGCAGCGAAGAAGGCACGCATACTACCAAACTCCTTCTTTATCTTCTCCTGCTTCTGACCCGCACTGCCATAAATCATCTTGTACAATGCAGAGGCGAGTTCATGCGGTTTATTCGTGAGTTCTGCACTGCCTGCATCTGCGTAATATTCCCTCACCCGCGATGCGTATAGCACGATGAGATTGCTTATGAAATACAGGACAAAGGCAATAAGCGCAATCGCCATCATCGGTAATCCACTTTCTCTGTTTCTACCGCCACCACCAAAGAGACCGGACCAGAAGAAGCTGAAGTAGATGAAGTAGCAGATCATTGGTATCACACTCAGCGCCGTTATAACCACCATATCGCGATGCCTTATATGCGACAGTTCATGCCCTAAAACCGCTTCTAACTCGTCCCGGGTCAGCATCTGCATCAAACTGCGCGTAACACATACCCGCGCGGTCTTCTTAGAGGTGCCGAAAGCGAAAGCATTCGGTATCGGTATCTCGGAAATCCCTACCCGTGGCTTTGGTATCCCTGCTTTCATCGCTAATTCTGTCACTATCCGGTGCAATTCCGGCTGCTCTTGTTCTGAAACATATCGAACACGCATTGACCGCTCCACTATCTTCGGGCCTATAAAGAACTGAACAGATACAAGTACAAGTGCAATTACTGCGTATAGCAGCGGCGTTCCTGCACCCATGAAAGTAGCGATTACCGCGAGTAGCGCATATATAACTGCAAACAGGAGTAATACTGCAAACCCCATCCTCATACTTAGCCCTGCTGTTCTCATTTTAGCTCGCTATTATAATAGTATATCCCGTCTTATATATAAGAAACTATTCTAAAATGAATCTTTGATTTAGTAACATTATTCAGAACGTAAAGAGGGAAAAAAGAAAAGGGTTATTGCAGGTATTTACCGCTTTATTGATGAATACCCCATTTTACTTCTTCTCGTATATCTCAACCTTCTCCGGGAATATTGCGGGTCTGTCGTCGGTCATCCAGTAAACATAACTGACCACGTGCACATAATATTCCAGATATCCCTTGATGAAGTCGCTCAATCCCTCGTTCCTGTGCCCAAGTATCAATATCACAAACCACTGAATCAACATGCATATCTCTGCTATAACGCCGTACACCGCCAATACCAGCATTATAACGAACGCATACACGATTCTAATGAAAAGTTCCAGCCGGCTTGCATCATGCTCGTAGACAAACAACTGCTTCATCCCTTCCGGTTTTTCTTCTGCCATTATCAAACACCTCCGTTTTTTTTAAAAAAAAATCCCCACGGCTTAATTCCACCGTGACATCTAAGACAATGTCGAGGACATATAAATAATTACCGGTTTGTATCTCTTCTCCCAACAGTAACACTTTTATAGTTACTTATCTTTCTTAATCTATGTGTTAAATAAAGATGAAATATAAAATAACAGGAGATAACCTGCAACTGGTGACGTTAGAGTTAACTCCGGGCGAGCGGGTCTATGGCGAAGCAGGCGCGATGGTGTACATGAGTCCAAATGTGACTATGGAGGCGAAGATGCGGGGTGGGCTGCTCAAAGCGATCGGGCGTAAATTCGCGGGTGAAACGATGTTTTTAACGGAATTTGAAGCTACGGGAGGCGAGGGTCTTGTAGCTTTTGGTGGCAACGCACCGGGTACGATCAAAGCGATAGAGATTGCATCGGGCAGAGAATTCATAGCTCAGAAGGATGCGTTCCTCTGTGCTGAAGATAAGATAGAGCTGAGCGTGGCATTTCAACGTAAGTTAGGATCTACCTTCTTCGGTGGTGAAGGCTTCATTCTGGAGCGACTTGCGGGTGAAGGCACTGCGTTTATTCATGCCTGCGGTGATTTCGTGGAGTTTGATCTGGAAGCAGGGCAAACAATGAAAGTAGATACTGGCAGTGTAGTTGGCTGGGAAGACACCGTGAACTATGACATCGAGACGGTACCAGGGATAAAAACAATGTTCTTTGGCGGCGAAGGTCTCTTTTTGACTGCTCTAACCGGACCGGGGAAGATAATTATACAATCAATGACGTTGCACAATTTAGCATCTGCCTTATCGCCTTTCATGCCTGGTAAAGGGGAAACTTCGGGCTCTTCCGGTGTTGTTGGTACCCTGATAGGGGAAACATTAGGCAGAAGATGAGAAACGCGGTTATCGCCGTTATTGTTCTCTTAGCCGCAGTGGCAATAGTCATAGGAATTTACTTCGATCTTCTCGCGTGCATCACGCTGCTCGTTGGATTTGGTGTTTTTATCGGGCTTATCCTTTTCGCCGTGGTCAGCGGAGTTGTGCTTATCCTCGCGGTGCCGTATTATTTAGCGGTAAAAAAGCCAAAGATAGAGGAGTTCGGTAATTACAGGTTGGAAGACGTACAGGGAAAGGGTGAAGATGCAAAAGAGGAAGGAGAGCGAGAGATATGATGTGATAGTCATAGGCGATGTGTTCTGTGACATAGCAACAATGCCTATGCCTGGCTATCCTGAGCGGGACAAGCAGATAGGCTGCGAATTTATGCTCAGCATCGGCGGTCAAGCGGGGAACTGCGCTGCGGCATGTGCTTCTTTAGGATTGCGTACCGCAATTATTTGTAATCCGGGAAACGAAATGCTATCGAACTGGGTAATATCAGAGCTGCAAAAATTAGGTGTCCGCTGCTTTACGTCAATATCGGAAAAGGAAGACCATCCAGGAATAACAGTGAGCATAGCCTTTGAAGACGGTAGCAGGTCTATGCTGTCAGACCGCGGCGCGAATTTAGATTTGAAAGCAGAAGATATGGATTTTGATCTATTACACAATGCACGGTTCGTGATGCGTGCTGGACATTGGAACACGGAGGGACTTTTCACGGTAAATAGAATATTACTTGAATTTGCGCAATCAGCAGGCGTTTATACCGGTGTAGACATCGGCTGGAGTGCGTATCTCGGATGGTCAGCCAGAGCAAAGGAAACGGTCTTCGCGTTCCTTCCTTATACTGACTTCCTATTTGTTAACGAAGCAGAGCTAGAAGGATTGTCCGTGAACACAAAGGGAGACGTACAGGAATTGCTGAATAAAGGCAGCAAAAACGTAATTGTACATCAAGGTGCAAACGGCTCTTCGTGGATAACCCATGATTCGGAACTGCACAGTCCTGCGTTTAACGTGAGCATGATTAGCCCCACAGGCGCAGGTGATGTCTTTAACGCAGGATTTATATACGCTTTCTTGAAAGGCAAAGAAGCAGAGCACTGCCTGAAATTCGCTAATGCTTGTGCTGCATTGCATATTAGCAGAAGAAGACGTAAAAACGTGTTCCCTACGGTAGAAGAGGTAGAAAAGATGGCATTAAAATGATGCTTGAGTCATGTTTGGCATGCATCTTCTATCTTGACCGCGTTACGCCAACACGGTTGCAGCGTTCACTAACCGGGCAGATACTGCACTTCGGGCTTATTGGCGTGCATATCGCCTTACCATGCTTAACGAGAAGCGCATTAAAGATTATCCAGTACCGCTCTGGCAGTATTTCCCGTAACGCGAACTCCGTTTGATCCGGGTTCTTGGTCGCCACGAGCCCAATGCGATTGGATATACGATGAACGTGAGTATCAACAGCGATACCTGCTTTATTATATGCCATCGTGATAACTATATTTGCTGTCTTCCTGCCAACACCCTTGAGCTTCAACAGCTCTTCCAGACTGTCGGGAACATGTGAATCATATCGCTCGACTAATACACGACAGAGGTCAAGTATTTGCTGCGTCTTTCTTCTGTAAAAACCCACAGGATAGATTGCGGTCTCTATCTCATCGCGTTTCCGACGTAACATCTGATCCGGTGTCTTTGCCAGTCCAAATAGCCGTTTTGCCGCTTTGACAGTCACTTCGTCCTTTGTCCTCAGGCTCAGAATACAAGAAATCAGGGTGATAAACGGGTCTTTCCTCTTTGCGTGCTCAGCCGGTAGTGCTTCGTTTTGATAGTGCTCTTTAAGTATCTGTACGATCTCTTCTGTTTCCATGTTCGCGCATATCATGTGATCAATTTATGTGTCATATTCAAGTCAACAATCCCGAGCAGGGATAAAATAAAAGGAAATGAAATATTATTATAAGATAAAACAACAACTAAACATGTATCTAAGACGAAAAATGAGCACAGGAACAAATACAAAAGCAACTGCGGATTTAACAGCATCCGAAAAGCGAGTCCTGCTTGCTCTCAACGAAGAAGTGGAAGAGTGTGACCCTGGTGCATTATCCGCAAAGACGCGTATAAACGAAGATGCAGTGCTGCAAGCAGCTTTTATGCTCGCCCAGAAAGGGCTTTGCACGATAAAAGAGACGGATAGAGTATTTTATCGCCTGACAGAAGAGGGTGAGAATTATGCAGAGGCAGGTTTACCGGAGCGGATAGCGCTGGACTATATTAGGGACAGGGGAAGAGTAACCATTGAAGATTTGAAAGCAGCGTTTGGCACTACCAGTGCGAATATCGCGATAAATTGGCTGCTGAAGAAGAAATGGGCACGTATTGAACGAAGAGCGAGCGATAATGTCTTAACGCCAATAGCCCAACCCTGCGGAGCTGAGCCCGATGAGCTAATACTGAAATATCTGGCTGGCGGTGAATCCGACCGGGAACTGCTGATAGAACAGGTGACAAAAGCATCAGAGGTAGAAGAAGCAGAACTAAACGACTTGTTGAGTCAGCAGAATTCGAGGAAATTAATAGAGAAATACGCACGTGTAGAGCGAGAAATAGCGATTACCGAAGTGGGTAAAGATGTTTTATCGCCTGGTATCTCGATTGATGAGGAAATAGCCCAACTCACACCTGAACTCATAAGAACAGGGATGTGGAAAGGGCTAAAATTCAAGCGGTATGATGTGAATATATCATCAAAAGAGGTATTCGCTGCGAAAAAGCATCCATATCAGCGTATTTTAGATCGTATGAGGCGGATATTCACGGATATGGGCTTCACAGAGATAAAAGGTGAGCTGGTTCAGAGTGCGTTCTGGAATTTTGATGCACTATTCGTACCTCAGGATCATCCAGCACGTGAGATGCAAGATACGTTCTATCTATCAATGCGGAAGCCGATAGACGCACCTGAAGAATTGATAAAGAAAGTAAAAGAGATGCACGAGCATGGCGGCTCCATAAATTCCACTGGCTGGGGCGGAGAATGGCGAAGTGAGTTAGGCGAAGAGCTGCTGCTGAGGACCCATACCACTGCTGTTACGGTGCGATATCTGGCTTCGCATCCGGAACCTCCGGTAAAGGTCTTCAGCATAGACCGAGTGTATCGCCGCGAGACGATTGATCCGACACACATACCGGAATTCGACCAGTTGGAGGGCATCGTTATGGATAAAGGCGTGACATTCAGCAACTTGCTGGGCTATCTCGCAACGTTCTACCGTAAGATGGGGTTCCCCTCTATACGGTTCCGGCCCGGGTATTTCCCCTACACCGAACCATCAGTAGAGGTGGAAGTGTACATGCAAGAGAGAGGTTGGATAGAGCTGGGTGGTGCAGGTGTGTTCAGAGAAGAGGTGACGAATCCTGTGGGTGTTAAATATCCAGTTCTGGCATGGGGACTTGGTATTGGACGATTAGCTATGCTTAGCCTGGGATTGACAGATATACGGGATTTGTATCATTCAGATATAGACTGGTTGCGGAAGGAGCGGGTATTTCGGTGAGTACTTGTATAGCAGTTAGTAATGCACTCTTTTGTAATCGTCAATCGCTGCTTTTAACGTATTCGCGGCAAGTTGTGCACAGTGAAGATTCTCCTCGGGTAAGTTACCCAAAACAGCTAAGACATCATCCGGAGTGATTTTCGACGCTTCTTCTATTGTCTTACCCTTTGCAAGCTCTGTGACCACGCTACCACATGCGATTGATGCACCGCAACCATCGGTAATGAATTTGCAATCGCTAATAATATCGCCCTCGACTTTTAGATGTATCTGTATTGTATCGCCGCAGGATCCCGTGATTCTGGCAGCAGCGCTGGGACTCTTCAACTCGCCAACGTTCTTCGGATTGTGCGCCTCTTCAAGTGTCCTCTCGGTGTATATTTCCTCCTCGTCTTTCTGTATCTCGCTTTCTATCTCTCCGAGCAGGGCATCAAAATCTTGATTCTTCATTGTACATGCAGTATGATGCTTCTTTGGTAAAGCTTTCTTTTTGTCATGCCAAATTCCGATATATACAAATAAAATATTGACACAGATTAATAACGCAGATTAACACCGATAGAAAGAGCAATGTCGTTAGCCCTGTCCAACAAAAGAAATCTGTATGTGCTCAGGGAAGTTATACTTTATATAAAATGAAAAAAGTCGAACCCCTGTACCACGATACAAATCTTCAAATCATCTTTGCTGTAACGCTGATTGCGGTTCTGGGTGTGTCAAGTATATCGCCGGCATTCTATGAGCTAAAAGAGGTTTTTTCAGAACGTGCGGTTCTATTGCTCATTGTGGTATTCACGATTCCCGGTGTTCTTTTAACCCCTGTTTTAGGCGTACTCGCGGACCGATTCGGCAGGAAAAAGGTATTAGTGCCTTCGTTACTGCTATTTGGCGTTGCAGGCGGCGTATGCACATTTGCCCGTGATCTCAACCTCCTTCTTACACTACGCTTCTTGCAGGGCATAGGTGCCGCGGCTTTAGGCTCGCTCAACGTCACGATTATCGGTGACCTCTATTCCGGTAATCGGCTTGCTACCGCCATGGGCTACAACGCCAGCGTTATCAATATTGCAGTACCCAGTTATCTCCTCATCGGCGGCGCACTGGCGTCCTTAGCATGGTACTATCCTTTTGTACTATCTCTAATTGCCGTCCCTGTTGGAATCCTCGTTTTGACTTCTCTGAAGAGTCATGAACCCGAGAACCATCAAGACTTCAAGCAGTATCTGAGCAGTGCCTTTCAGAGTATAAAGAATAGGCAAGTCCTCGTACTCTTCTCCGCTACACTTTTTACTTTCATCATTATGTACGGTGCTTACATCACCTCTTTTCCACTCTTACTTGGCGACAAATTCCATGCCTCGCCTTTTCTCATCGGGCTTATCATGTCCACTACGAGCCTGACCACAGCGGCAACGTCTTCTCAATTTGGTAAATTAACAAAACGTTTTTCCGAGAAGACGCTACTAAAAAGCGTTTTTTTCATTTATGCCCTGGCATTGTTCATTATTCCTTTCGTGCACAACATCTGGCTATTTATATTCCCAACAGCAATTCTCGGTTTCGCTCAAGGCATGAACACACCAAGCGTTCAAACTCTTTTAGCCCAACTTGCACCAATTGAGCATCGTGCTGCATTTATGTCGCTCAACGGGATGACGCTTCGATCAGGACAAACTATAGGTCCGCTTTTAGTCGTGGCAATCTTCATCGCATGGGGATTTGAAGGCACATTCTTCGTCAGTGCTGGCTTATCTGTTGCTATGTTTATTCTAATGTTGGTGCTGTTGAAGTAAAATATAACTCCAAATGTCTACATAGTCAAAATCGTGCTTTGCCGGTCTTTGTTCAGCAGTATAACGTCAAATACATTTGATTATTTGGGTTATTCTTCCGTTTTATACAGGAACTCAAAATAAAAACCATAATACTAATAAATGAAGCAATAATTGCTACTAATATCCTATTCTCTTTAAAGAAGAGTATGAAACCCACAGTTAAAGAGCCCCAAAGACCTGTTGCATAATCTAGCCTGTAAGAATCTTCTCCTACCCCTTCAGGCGATACTACTATACATCTTAAAAACATTTATCCGTTGATGGGAAACCAAATAAATTTTCTCCACATTCTTTCCCCCGTTTTAGCACAACGCTTTCTAAAAGGGCTCTATTTACTTCGAATTTAAATTATTCTATGTATTTATCACCTCCACTTTTTTATTCCGCAACCTTTTTATATTACGTTGACAAGATATAATATCAGTAAACCTTATTTGGATGTACTATGTATGCAAGAGGTTCGAGTAATAGTTTTAATCAGCGAACCAGCGGATGCTCAGTACGAAGAACACGCATGGGCACGCTTGACGGATTCAGTGACACCGATGCTATTTATGACCAACAGGAGTGAACGATGCAAAACTATCGTTTGGGTTAAGTTGTCCTACTCGCATTTCCATTCGCGGGCCGACGAGAATCTAAGCGCTCTTCACCTTCATAATCTTCTATTTTTATAAGAGTTCAGGTATTTTTCAATCTCCTTCAGGTCGAAAAGAATGACGTTCTCTTTCTTGAGTTCAGGGGTAAATCCTGCCTTTGAAAACAGGGCGAAGTATTCCCTTCTTTTATCATTGTGCCATTCGACGAGTGTGGACTTTTCCCTCAGTTTATGATATGTGTTAATGCCTACCTTTTTATTCTGCCACTTACACCCGGCAAAAAGAATATCTCTTGTATCTTCATTTAAACTGACGATGTCAATCTCAATTTCCTTTCTCACCCCGTCCTCTCTAAAATGCCCCCACCAGTTACCGATTTTGGTGACGGGGAATGGAAGAGCCGCCCTGTGATTGAGTTCCTCCAGAAATTCTCGGCAGACCTGCTCAAATATCATGCCGACATAGGGGTTGAAATCTTCCCTGATTCTTGTTAGAACCCTGTCTACTTC
The DNA here is from genome assembly GCA_029932715.1 of Halobacteria archaeon. Lineage (GTDB taxonomy): Archaea > Halobacteriota > Syntropharchaeia > Alkanophagales > Methanospirareceae > QENJ01. Next base: position 11,987 of record JAOZPO010000021.1, read on the forward strand.
ACCACCTTCCACATCGCTCCTATTCGGATAAACGAATCTGAACCAGAATCTAAAGTAATTGTCGGAGATTTGATAGATTGCTTTTTTTGTCTTTGGTTTTCTTTCCGTGACCGGTACGACTCTCTGAACGAGATGAAGTCGCTGTAATACCTGGAGATACTTTGGAATGTCCTTTGCGTTCATATAGCATCTGCTGGCTATTTCGGTAACCTTTGTTACGCCATTCGCTATGGCTTCCACCACTGACATATAAACTGAAGGTTCCCTTAGTTCCGCTCTCAGGATAAATTCGACCTCATCATATAGCGGATTCCCTTTTCCGAGTATCCTTTTTTCTATGTTTTCGTAAATATCGGCAGAATCGTCAAACATGATGAGATATGCCGGGATACTTCCAACGACAGAAAACGCCTCTATGAATTTCTCAAGGGAGTATCGCGGTAGAAAAGACCACGAATCCACGAATCTCAGCGGGGTTACCTTCCACTGCCCTGTTCTTCGTCCGTATAGCGGACTACGATAGCCCAGAATCCCTTCCATCATGCTTATGGAAGAACCACACAGAATCAGATAGATGTTCGTTCCTTTCAAATGTACATCTACTATCTTTTGAAATACAGAAGGAACCGAATCATCCTTTTCCACCAGATAGGAGAATTCGTCAATTGTCACGATGATTCTCCCATCTCCTGCTCGTTTCTGTATGTAAATGAATGCGTCATCGAAATTTCTTACCTCCGGCGTAATATCGTTAAAGTATCGTGCCGCGTTGGCAGCAAATTCTCGTGCGTTTATCAAGGTTCCCCTCTTGTCGGCAAGAAAATATATATGTGGCTTGTCCTTGCAGAATTGATTTATGAGTTCTGTCTTCCCAACCCTCCGTCTGCCATAGAGTATGATAACCTTCAATCCTGTATCCTTAAATTCCCGTTCAAGGAATTCAAGTTCTTCCCTGCGATTTACAAATTTTCGGATCATAAAGATAATATACTAAATCCGAATATATAATATTTGTGTATTTGTATAGCTCACTTCAAACAAAGCTCATTGACGAGCAATTTTTTGAG
>JAOZPO010000153.1 GCA_029932715.1 Halobacteria archaeon
ACGACCATCGGCAGTTATTTCCGCGCCATGACCGATGGTAATTTCTCGTGCGTATATGATCAAATTAGAGGTAAATAGGGTAGTGCCAGTACCGGTGACCTCAAATTTATTGCATTGGAATGACCCGGAGAGTTCTTCATAACCACCGGAATTGTATATCATATCCCCCTCACTGGATTCCAGTGCTAGTTCCGCACCGTAGTCTTGTGCAACCACATGGCACTTAGTATAATTAACATCGGAGAAATTGGAAGGTGTGCTATTCCACCAGTGCGTGGTATTATCACCAGGTGCAACGTCACTATGTGCACACGCCATAAAACAGAACTTTTCCGCCGAGTTGTTGAACTCAAGCGTACCTGCGGAAGTGTAACCACCGACTACCGGCACGCTATCCGGCATCATCTCCACCCGGCACTCCGAACCGGAAGAGTCACCCCGTAATATCGCCATATCAATAGCAGAATCCAGCTCGGCAAACCCCATAGGCACTTCAGCCGCATGCTCCGCTTCCGTCTCCTTCGTCATCTTCGGTACCTGAGTAGCAGCGAAGATAGAGAATCCGGTGACGATGATACCAGTAACAATAACGAACGCAAGCACATTAGTTGCAGCATTATCAGAGGCGATAATATTATTATTACGTCGGCACTGCTTCTGCTCTTGATTCTTCATGAGTAAGCTAAACTGATACGTAAAATATGAGCGTACCGGCATATAAATGCAATGGATAGGTTAAACTTTTTTGGTGGATATAAGCAATTTATTTTTGCATTAATTAAGTAAGCTGCAAGAAGAAATCGAATATGATAGCCACAGAGGACACAGAGGAGAAGGAAGGGAAATACTCGGTGTAGGAAAAAATAAAATGTAGACACTGATCAGTTATACTTTATATGCATCTTTATCGAACGTCAACCATTTTTTTTAGTATATCTCATTGTATTCGTACGATAAATCGCGCGATAACAAATTAAACGAAAATGTAATGTCGTATTTTTTCTCACTCTTTGGCGTTATTATTAGTTCTTTTTCCTCTTTCCCTGATGTGTCATCCACAGGTTCAGTCCATCTTATTGATACGTCGGTATCGCCGGAATTATTTAGCGTCATGGTATAGCATCCAGTAATGCGTAAATGCCATAAATCCAGATTGATTTTATAATCGCTTAGCTCGCACTCGAGACTGTTTATCTGTATTGTATAGGTCTCATCTTCTACACTCGCTAACTCTAATGCAGACGCAGAGTTCAGATTAAGAGCAAAAACAGCGAGTACTGCTATTACAAAGAAAAGCGTAAAACTTCCTCCTTTCATCTGTCTCTTTCCACCTCTGTAATATATTAAAGCACTTAGTACATATATACTTAACCGAACACAAACAGAGATTATAGATAATAGCTAAACATACCCATTATACCATTCCCTATAAACTCAATCGCAATTGCCGCCACTATTATTCCCATTACACGGCTTAACACTTCTGACCCTATTTTACCTAATATCTGATGTATCCTTTCTGATTGTCCTAATACAAGCCTTGTTGCGATGATTGCGGAGAATATAGCAAAAAGAACTATCCCAATACCATAAGATTGTATTATCACCATAACAGTTGTTATAGCACCTGGACCTGCGAGCAAAGGAGTTCCTAACGGGACTGCTCCTACTCCTGATTCACCACCAGCTACATATTTGTGCTCACCCCTTAAAAGGTCAAAGGAGAAGAACAGAAGGAGAATGCCGCCTGCTATCATAAAGCTATCCGTAGTTATGCCCAGCACGTATAGAATAATCTTTCCAAGAAAAGCAAACAGGAGGAGTAGAATTGTAGCAACCAGAACCGCGTAATTAAGCTCCTTCTTCCTCCCTCTTTCACTCATACCTTTCGTTAACGCCGTAAATATGGGTATATTGCCTGCCGGGTCCATTATCACGAAGAGCATGATAAATGCCTTTACCAACAGCAATCCAAAAGCTAAATTTATATCCATAATAATAATAGTATCTTTATGATACATGAAGACGTAAAAAAGTTATGTGAACATAGATAGATAGATAGATAGATGCCGCGAGAAGAGATATGGACTGAGAAATACAGACCAAAGAAGCTGGACGAGGTGGCAGGGCAGAGCCACATAATAAGCAATATCAAGTCCTATGTTCGCAAGAAGAATTTACCACATCTCATCTTCTCCGGTCCTGCGGGTGTGGGTAAAACAGCCGCTGCTGTTGCTATGACCCACGAATTGTTTGGAGACACATGGGCAGAGAACTTTACCGAGCTTAACGCGAGTGACGAACGGGGAATAGAAGTAGTTCGCAACAAGATAAAGAACTTTGCAAGAACCATGCCCACCGGCGACTCAGCATTCAAAATTATCTTCCTTGACGAAGCGGATGCGTTGACAGACGCAGCCCAGTCCGCATTGCGAAGAACGATGGAGCGATATTCAAGTACGTGTAGGTTTGTACTCAGTTGTAATTTCTCCTCTAAGATTATAGACCCCATACAGTCCAGATGCTCGGTGTACAGGTTCAAATCGCTCTCTTATGACGCATTAAAGGCACGGATTTTGTATATTGCAGATAAAGAAGGCTTGACTCTGTCAGAAGATACGGTACATGCGTTGAACTATATCTCAATGGGCGATATGCGAAGAGCGATAAACGCATTGCAAAGTGCTGCTGTGCTTAGCAAAGAGATAAAACCCGGGATGATATATGAGATAACGGCAACGGCAAGACCAGAGGAGATAGAGGCGCTGATAAAGGAGGCTTTGACCGGTAACTTCTTTGCCGCTCTTGCTATGCTGGATGAGATGATGGAAAAAGGCATCTCAGGTGACGAGATATTAGCGCAGATGCACCGGCGTGTGATAAACATGGATATCTCCGCGAGGCAGAAGGTGGAACTGATGGACAGGATAGGAGAGGCGGATTACAGGATAACAGAGGGTGCAAATGAGCGGATTCAACTGGATGCCTTGATTGCTTCTCTGTGCCTTGCCTCTGATGAAAGGGTGAAGTGATACAGATATACGACCGGGCTGAAGTTAAAAAATCAACTGACAAGCTCCTTACCGCGCTAAGAATAGCAATTGCTGGTAATGTAATAGACTTTGGTGTGAATAGAGACTTCAATATCGAAGACGAAATAGATAATGTACTCAGGAAGGACTTTGCAATATTCGATAGGATTTTAATAGAGGAGCTGAAAAAGCCTGTAAGTTATGCGGTCAGAGAAGAGAGATAGCAGTTATAAATGACGTGACGTATGAAGATGCCATACAGGCGGGAATTGAAGGGGTTGCAACTATAATATCATCGGGGACAAGTGCACCGGGAACTGTACTTGAAACATGCAATGCGGAATTTGGAATATTAAACCTATCCAGTTAATCGTTGGGTACCTGATTGAGATTTCTTTTA